>JAPLOJ010000275.1 GCA_026400795.1 Alphaproteobacteria bacterium | reverse complement strand
GCGTCGGGTTTTCTGCCCTGATTTGCCGGGGCGTGGTGCTTCGGCTTGGTTGCCCGATCCCGCGCTGTATCAGCCGCCGATCTATTCCCAGGCTTTGGCGCATTTGCTGGCGCGGATGGATGGGCCGGTGGATTGGGTGGGCACGTCACTGGGCGGTATTTGCGGCATGGGTATTGCCGCCACTCCTGGCAATGCGATCCGGCGCATGGTGTTGAATGATATCGGCGCCATCATCCCCGCCGCCGCGCTAGCCCGCATTCGCGATTACATCAATCAGCCCGCACAAGCCTTCGCCGATATTGCCGCGCTTGAGGCGCATTTGCGCAAGGTACATGCGCCCTTCGGAAACCTTAGCGATGCCGAATGGCGGCATTTGGCGGAAACCTCTGCCCGCAAGGACCCCTCAGGCGCCTTGCAGCTGCATTATGATCCCGCGATCACGCATGCCTTCAGTGTGGGCGATGTTGCTGATATTGATCTTTCGCTATTTTGGGCAGCGATTGCCATTCCGGTGCTGATCCTGCGCGGTGTCACCAGTGATGTCCTGCCTGCTGAAGTCGCGGCTGAAATGGCGCGCAAGCCAAGCGCGCGGCTGATTGAAATTGCCGATGCCGGCCATGCGCCGGCGCTGATGGCGGCAGACCAAATCAGCGCCATTCAGGATTTCCTGACTGCGCCATAGCGCTTGGCGCCACACGCCCGGCCTGCTTCACTGCTTTCATGATCTGGTCGAGGTTTGGCGCATGTATGATGTGATCGTGGTCGGTGCGGGTTCATCGGGTGCGGCTTTGGCAGCGCGGCTATCTGAGGACTCGCATCGCCGCGTATTGCTGCTGGAAGCCGGGCGTGATTGGCGCGCGGCGGAAGCGCCGGCTGCTTTGCGCAGCCCCAATATCGTGCCCTTCATGCATGACCCCGCGCATCAGGCCGCCTGGCAATGGCCAGGGCTGATGACCAGGCGCACCAGCGCCCAGGCACCGAAATTCTATTGGCGTGGTAAGGCGCTGGGCGGTTCTTCCGCGGTCAATGCGCAGATCGCCATTCGCGGCGTGCCAGCCGCTTTTGATGCCTGGGCTGAGGCAGGGTGTGAGGGTTGGTCGGCGGCCGATATCATGCCGATTTTCGATGCCATCGAAGATGATGCGAATTACGGCACGCCCGGCAAGCGCCAGGGCGGCCCCATTCCCGTATGGCGGATGCCGGAAGAAAATTGGGGCGCGGTGGATCGTGCCTTGCGGGATGCCGCGCGCATCGCGGGCTATCCCGTGAAGCCTGATCTGAATGCGCCGGAAGGCGAAGGGCTTTCCTGCAACCCAATCAATCTGCGCCACGGCCAGCGCGTAACCACCAATGATGGCTATCTGGAACCAGCGCGCGGGCGGGCGAACTTGACCATTCGCGGCGATGCCCTGGTGGATCGCGTAATCTTCGAAGGGCACCGCGCCACGGGTGTGCGGCTGCGCTTCGGTGCCGGCGCTTTTGAGGATATTGCCGTGCGTGAGGTGGTGCTTTGCGCCGGCGCCATCCATAGCCCCTGCATTTTGATGCGAAGCGGCATCGGTCCTGCACAGGCATTGCACGGCCTGGGGCTTGCCGTTTTGCATGATGCGCCTGCTGTCGGCCAACACTTCATGGATCACCCGATCCTGCGCGCAAGTCTTGCGCTGAAGGCTGGATTTCGCGCCGAAGGCGCCGATGCGCGGCATACCAATTGCTGCCTGACCTATAGCAGCAAGCTTGGCGGCGGTGGTGAGCGTGACATGATCATCATCGCCTATAATCATCGCGGCCTGGCTGACGGCGGCGTGGCACCCAATGGCGGCATTGGCGTGGCACTTTATGATGCGCTGTCACGCGGCGAGGTGCGTTTGGCCTCAGCCGATCCGGATGCGCAGCCGGTGGTCGAGGAAAACATGCTGGATCATCCCGCTGATCGGTTGCGCATGCGTGATGGAGTGCGGCGCCTTGCGAAGCTTTGCGCCTTGTCGCCGGTGGCCGATATTGCGGACGCCATCACCTTTGGCGAAACCGCGCTTTCCATGGCGGAAGCCGCCGCGCTTTCGGATGATGCGCTGGATCAGATCATGCTCGATCAGGCGGGCGATATCCAGCACGCCGCCGGCACTTGCCGCATGACCGCGCATGAAGACCCGCGCGGCGTGGTGGACCCTGATTTGAAAGTGCGTGGCGTGGAGGGTCTACGCGTGGCCGATGCTTCCATCATGCCATCAGATTGCCGCGCCAATCTGCACTTTACTTGCGTGATGATCGGCGAAGCGGCGGCGCGAAGAATGCGCGCCACCGGTTAGGTCTAATCACCCCCGCTTCAGCACCGCCGCTGCATCCACCGCGAAATAGGTCAAATTTTGCGCGGCACCTGCGATCATGGCGTATTCGCCACTGACCTGATAGGCAAAGGTCGGCACGCCGAAGCGTTCATGCACGCGCCGCACAATATCCAGATAGGGCATGCCCGGCTTGACCATGACCATATCGGCACCCTCAGCCAAGTCCATCGCCACTTCGCGCATCGCCTCATCCGAATTGGCGGGGTCCATCTGATAGGTTTTCTTGTCGCCCTTGAGCGACGAACCAGAGCCCACCGCATCACGGAATGGCCCATAAAAGGCTGAGGCATATTTCGCTGCATAAGACATGATGCGCGTATGGATAAAACCCCGCGCATCAAGTGCGGCGCGAATGGCGGCCACGCGCCCATCCATCATGTCGGACGGCGCAATCACATCAATGCCCGCTTCCGCCTGATTGACCGCCTGCGCGGTCAGGATAGCGAGCGTATCATCATTCGCGACATAACCATCGCGGATCACACCATCATGCCCATGATCGGTATAGGGGTCGAGTGCCACATCACCCACCAAACCAAGCTCCGGAAACTTTGCCTTCAGAAGGCGCGAAGCGCGGCACATCAGATTATTCGGATTGGTGGATTCCGTGCCTTCCGCATCCTTGATCTCAGTTGGCGTCATCGGGAAAAGGGCCACAGCCGGCACGCCAAGCTTCACGGCGGGCGCCACATGTTCTTCCAGCTTATCAATAGTCACGCGCACCACACCCGGCATGGACGCCACCGGCATGATGGTATTGGTGCCTTCCATGATGAAGATCGGCCAGATCAGATCGCCAACACTCAGCACATTTTCCGCAACCAGCTTGCGCGTGAAAGCGTCATAGCGATTGCGCCGCATGCGAATGGCGGGGAAGCCGCCAAGCGCGGGTGCGGCAGGGGCAAGGCCGAGTTCTTGTGCCATCCGGCGACGATCCGCGTTCATGCCTGTGCCACCTTCAGCGCCTGATCAAGGTCCGCCAATATATCGTCAATATG
>JAPLOJ010000398.1 GCA_026400795.1 Alphaproteobacteria bacterium | reverse complement strand
TCTTCATGAAAGCCCCCTGTTTTCAATAAATCAGGCGTTAATTGTCGCACCACGGCGGAAATAGACAAGGGGGGCAGGCCTGCGCCCCACCCCCCTTGAGCCGTTCAGCGATCAATTTGCAGGCAGGGATTGCCCCCGCCGCAATCAGCGCGCGGCCAGATATGCCTCGATCAGCTTCTTGCCGTCCTCGCCCGCGCGCTCAATCCATTCCTGGGTCATTTGCTGGCTCACGCGGCGCAAATCGCCCAGTAATTGCTCGCTCGGCTGCAGCACCTGCATCCCGCGCTGGCCGAGCGTGGCTTCGGCCTGGGTTTGGGAATCGCGGCTGAGTTCATAGCCCCGCGCTTCGGCGCGTGCCGAGGCTTCCATCAGCGCGGTCCGCACATCTGCCGGCAGACCTTCCAGCGCGCGCCGAGACACAAACACGGCATTCTTGGTCATGGAAAAGCCAAGTGGCGTGAAGATCTTGGCATAGTCCCACGCCGAGGTATCAACGCCGGTCGCGGCGGAGGTGATCTGCGCACTCACAATGCCGGTGGCGAAGGCCTGCGCCAATTCAGCCGCCTGCACCAATGTCGGGTTGGCACCAATGATGGTCGCGAAACGATTGGTCATCGGGCTGAAGGTGCGGAAGCGCTGACCGCGCAATTGCTCCAGGCTGGTCACGGGCTGCTGCGCGTAAAGCCCGGCAGCCGGCCAGGGCACCATGTACAGCAAGCTCAGGCCCTGACGCGCCAGCCGCGCCTCGATGAAGGGCTTTTGCAGATCGGCGAGTTTCTTGGCCTCGGCCAGGTTTGTCACCAATTGCGGAATGGCATCGGCATCAAAAAACACATCTTCATTGGCATAGGCCGTCAGCAGAATCTCGCCAAGCTGCACCTGGCCCTGCTGCACGCCGCGCTTGATCTGCGGCATGGGCAAAAGGCTGCCATTGGAATGAAGTTGGATCGAAAGCCGTCCGCCCGTTGACTGTTCGATTTGCTGAATGAAGGTGCGGATATTGCGCGTCTGCAAATTGCCATCCGCATAGGGTGTGGCCATTTGCCAGCGCGTCTGAGCCTGGCCCAAGCTAGGGGCAAGGGCGGCCAGGCCGGCGGCGCCTGCGAGAAAATCACGACGATGAAGCTTCATGGGTTTCTTCCTTCTTCTGCCCGGCCCCGCCCCCGCCCGGCTTTCAAAGCGGGTAATCGCGCACCGGATCCACGCCAGATTGCGTCAAAAAATGCCGAATTGCCACTACCTCATCTTTTGAGAGGCTGTGCTGGGTATTGTGGAAGACATGGGCCTGCCCATTCAGCTTCACGGCCAGCCGGCCGGACCCGTTATGGGATACCTCGGCGTCCAGTTCCTCAAAAACTGCCTCCACGGCCTTGGGGTCAATATTGGCGCTGACGGGGTGGGCGAAGATCGCGTGCAATACCTTGCGATGACGATGGTTCATGGCAGCTTTGCCTTCCGGATGGGGTTGTGATGCCCCCATCCTGACGCGCCATCAGGCCCGCGCCTTGATCATGATCAAGTGCTGGTGGAACCGGTAAGCTGCGTCCTCACCAGTTCAGCAAAATGCCCGCCTTGGGCCACCAATTCCTTGAAGCCGCCGCGTTCGGCGATTTCCCCGCCGGCAAAAACCAGGATTTCATCGGCATCGCGTACGGTGGAAAGCCGATGCGCGATGATGAAGGTGGTCCGCCCCGCCATCAGCGCCGCCAGCGCCTTTTGCACCCGTGCTTCCGTGGCGGCATCCAGCGCACTTGTTGCCTCATCCAAAATCAGCACGGGCGGGTCTTTCAGCAGCGCGCGTGCAATTGCCAGGCGCTGGCGCTGCCCGCCGGAAAGGGAGCTGCCGCGCTCACCAATCATCGTGTCATAGCCATGGGGTTGGCGCTGGATGAAGTCATGCGCCTCAGCCAACCGGCAGGCATGTTCCAAATCCTCCTGCGAGGCATCAGGGCGGCCAACCAACAGGTTTTCGCGAATCGTGCGGTTGAACAGCATGCTTTCCTGGAACACGACGCCGAT
>JAPLOJ010000040.1 GCA_026400795.1 Alphaproteobacteria bacterium | reverse complement strand
GCGCAACAGACAGCCCTTCGCGCCTGAGGCCCCAGGCAATGGCGGACCCCACCAGCCCGCCACCAATCACCATTGCGTCAAAGCGTCGTGCTGTCATGACAACACCATTTCATCCCTTTCCGGTTAAGGAAAGGTGCGGGATCAGCGCCCGCCCCCCACTTGCATGCAAGAAGCCGTCACATAGGAAGCGGCGTCGGACGCCAGGAACAGAATGCATTCCGCCACTTCCTCAGGCTTGCCAGGCCGGCCCATGGGCACCAGCGGCCCAAGCCGCGCCAGCCGATCCGGCGCGCCGCCACGGGCATGTATTTCGGTTTCAATCAGGCCCGGATTGACCGCATTCACCCGCATGCCTTCCTGCGCCACTTCGCGCGCCAGGCCGATGGTCAGCGTATCCACGGCTGCCTTGCTCGCCGCGTAATGCACATATTCGCCCGCACTGCCGAGTTCGGAGGCGCGGGAGGAAACATTCACAATCGCACCCCCTTTGCCGCCCTGCTTGGTGGACATGCGCTTCACCGCTTCCCGGCAGAACATGGCAAGGCCGGTGACATTGGCGCCCATGGTATTGGCCCAGCCGGCATGGGTAATGCTTTCCAACCGCCCGCGCGGGCCTGTGCCGCCGGCGTTATTCACCAGCACATCAATGCGCCCGAAATGCTTCATGACGGCTTCAAAAGCGCCAATCGCATGCGCCTCATCCTCGACCGAACCTTGCAGCAAAAGCACCTTCGCCCCGGCGGCTTCGCAATCGCGCTGCACGGCTTCGGCGCTGGCGCTATCCTTCTGATACGTCAGGCATAGGTCATAGCCGCGGGCGGCCGCCATGCGCGCGGTGGCCGCGCCAATGCCGCGCCCGGCACCGGTGATCATCATGACTTTGCGTGACATGGGCTCTCCTCCGCTTTGTTTTCGTGGCCCTTATGCCATGGGATGGCGGGCTTGCCGATACCCGCGCGCCGGGTGAGCATGGTCCAAACGCCCCTTGAGGAAAACCAATGTCCGAAATCCAGATCACCGATGATGCCGGGCTACGTTTCATTCACCTGAACCGGCCCGAGAAGAAAAACGCGCTGACGCGCGCAATGTATGGCGCCATGGCAACGGCATTGCGTGAGGCCGCGACCGAGCCTGGCATCCGCGCCGTGATGATCACGGGCGGCGATGCCTGTTTTACCTCTGGCAATGATGTCGCGGATTTCAGGGCGCGCGGGGAACAGCAGGCGGAGGTCCCCTCACCGGCTCGGGAAATGTTGGCGGCGCTGGCCGAATGCCGGAAGCCCGTGGTGGCGGCGGTGGCGGGTTATGCGATTGGCATTGGCACGACGCTGCTTTTGCATTGTGACCTGGTCTATGCCGGGGACAACGCCATCTTCCGTATGCCCTTTGTTGATCTGGGGTTGTGTCCGGAAGGTGGGTCATCGCTCCTGGTGCCAATGCGCGGCGGGCAGCTGCTTGCCAATGAATTGCTGATGCTGGGGGAGGCGTTTGTGCCAGACGTTGCGCTGCGCGCCGGCATCATCAATGCCGTGGTGCCCGCCGCTGAATTGCTGGCGCATGCGGAAGCCAAGGCACGCGCTTTGGCCGCCAAGCCGCCGGCGGCCATGGCGCAAACCAAGGCGCTGCTCAGGCGTTCTGATGCAGCGCGCATTGCCGAACACATGCAGGTGGAATTCGCGGCCTTCGGCGCGCTATTGCGCGGACCGGAAGCGGCGGAAGCCGTCGCGGCATTTCAGGAAAAGCGTGGCGGAAAGGGCTGAGGCCATGCTGCACCAATGGCCAGCCCAAGCGCGGGTTTATCACGACGTTTCAGTAGCGGAAGCACTTCCGGATGAGGTCGGCACCACAGCGCGGGTTGCGCTGGTCACCACCCGTTCCCTTGCGAAAAGCCGCATCGCGGCGACGGTGCGCGATGCCTTGGGCGCGCGACTGGTCGCGGAAACCGCTGCCATGCGCGCCCATAGCCCAGTTGAAGATGTGCTGGCTTTGGCTGTGCTGCTGCGCGAAAGCCGCGCCGAATTGGTGGTGGCGCTTGGTGGCGGTTCGGTGATTGATGGCGCAAAGGTTGCCTGCCTTGCGGTTTGGCGGGGCATTACGGATCGCGCGTCACTGATTGAAGCGGCGGTGTCTCGTGGC
>JAPLOJ010000332.1:22265-25255 GCA_026400795.1 Alphaproteobacteria bacterium | reverse complement strand
ATCACGGAAACCTCTCTGGCGCTCGCTTGCCCCGGGGCCAATGCGGCGGCGCTGATCGAAAAGCTACGCGCGGCCGAGATACTGCTACCGGGATGAAACACCCCTTATTGTTTGCACTGGGCATCGCTTTGGCAGCCCTGCCAGCGCTGGCCCAGCCACGCGGCTTTTCCTGCGTGGGCGCGGAAAAGCTGGAAGATGATGTGTTTTCCATCGCCTTCCCGCGCGGCAGCGCCACCATCACGGAAGCCGCGCGTTCCCCCCTTGCCGCCGCGATCGAAGCGGCCTTGGTGGAACCGGATCGAAACATCTGCATCCTGGGCCATGCGGGGCAGGAAGGCGGTGCCACCACCTCCATCCAGCTTGCCGCACAACGGGCGCGTGCCGTGACCAATACCATTGCAGCGCGGGGCGTGGGTGCCGAAAGGCTTCGGGCGGAAGCGCGCAGCGCCCAATACAGCCCCACGGTCCGGGCAGCCGAACCCCCATCGCGCACCGTTACCATCGTACTGATGCCACCCCCGTAACGCGTATAGGGGCTTGCCCCAACCCGCGCACGGCCCCAGAAGAGGGCATGAAAAGTCGCCCGATTCGCGGCCATTTAGAAGGAGAAACGCCGATGCTATCGCGTCGTTCCCTGTTCGCCATTGGCGGTGCTGGTCTTTTGCTCAATGGCTGCGCGCAGGTCGCCTCGGAAGGCGGCCCGCCGCTCATGGATGTTCTTGGCGCTGATCCAAATCTCTCCAGTTTCCGCGCCGCGCTGCGCAGTTCCGGCCTTGCTTCGGAATTGTTTGACCGCCCCGGCATATATACCGTGCTCGCGCCAACCAACCTTGCCTGGTCTGGCGCGCCGGAACGTATTCGTGCCGGTGAACGCGAAGGGCTGCTTAGTCTGATCGCGGGAGGGCGGCTTAGCCTGGCGAGTATCCAGGCGCGCGGCGGACGCATCCGGATGTTGAGCGGCATTGACGTGCGCGTGGTGGGCGGAACAGCGGAAAGTCCGCGTATTCAGGCGGCACGCCCAGGCCAGGCGCCTTCCGGTACTTCAGCAAGCATCATCCGCCCCAATCTGATGGCCAGCAATGGCGTGGTGCATGTTGTGCAAGGCGTGCTGCTGCCGGCGTGATTCGGCGCCGCGCCGTCCTTGGCGCTTTGCTTTTTGCCCCGGCGCTGGCCTTTGCAGGCAGTGCCGCGCAGCAAATTTGGGTTGTCAGCAATGGCTGGCATAGTGGTATCGTGCTTGCGCGCACCGATGTGCCAGAAGCCATCATCCCGGAAATCGCGGATTTCCCCCATGCGCGCTATTTCGAATTCGGCTGGGGCGATGCGGAATTTTATCCAGCGCGGGAGGCCGGCCTTTGGCTCACGCTGCGCGCTGCCTTTCCGGGGCCGGCGGTGATGCATGTTTCTGGCTTGCCGGATCACCCGGCACGCATTTGGCCGAATGTCACCATCCTGTCCTTTGCCGTGAACGCCGAGGCTTTGCGCCGGTTGCTGGATTTTCTGCGCGATAGTTTTGACCGCGCCGGGGCGGGGCGCGCGGCAGTGACAGCGCGCGGCATTTATCCCTTCAGCCTATTCTACCCGGCGACAGGGCGATTTCACTTGTTCAATACCTGCAATAGCTGGACAGCGCAGGCGCTGACCGCCATGGGGATTGGCGCGTCACTTGGTGGGGTGAATACTGCGGAAGATTTGGTGGCACGTATTCGCCCCTTCGCGCTGGCTGAATGAATCAGCCGCCCTTCGCCTCGCCTATGGGTGGCGCTTCGCTGGTCATGCCGGCAAGCACTTCCGCCACATGGCGCACCTTCACCGAAGAACCTTCACGCTTCAGCCGCCCGGCCATGTTCAACAGGCAGCCCATATCGCCCGCGAGCAAGGTGCCCGCGCCGGTCGCTTGAATGTCGCGGCATTTATCGGTGACCATGCGTACCGAGATATCCGGGTACTTCACACAAAACGTCCCGCCAAAGCCGCAGCAGATTTCCGGTTCTGCCAATTCAATCAGGCTGAGCCCCTCAACCGTCTTGAGCAATTTGCGCGGCTGCGCCTTCACGCCCATCTCGCGCATGCCGGAACAGGAATCATGATAGGTCACGCTGCCATCAAGCCGCGCGGTGATTTTTTCCATGCCCATCACATCGGTCAGGAAGGAAACCAGTTCATGCGTGCGCGCGGCAAGCGCTTCCGATTTGCCGCGATAATGCGGGTCATCATCAAATAGCGCCGGGTAGTGATGCGCGATCATGCCGGCGCAGGAACCGGAAGGGGCGACCACGTAATCATAGCCCTGGAAGGCATCCACCACCGCGCGGGCTATGGCCTTGGCATTGGCGCGATCGCCGGAATTATAGGCTGGCTGGCCGCAGCAGGTTTGGCTCGGCGGCACTTCCACCAGGCAGCCGGCTTCTTCCAGCAGCTTGATGGCCGCAAAGCCGACTGTGGGCCGATAAAGGTCCACCAGACAGGTAACGAAAAGCGCAACGCGCGGGCGGGCTTGGGTCATGAGCTCTTTTTACCCTGGCCGATGCGTGCTGGCGATATGGGACAAAGTGTCAATTCAGGCGCTGGCGCAATTCGCCGGCAAGGCCGCGAACGCGGGCGGCAGCTTCGCCTTCCGGCACCAATTCCAGGAAGCGATCAAGGCAGCCGAGTGCCGCGCCAATCCGTTCCAGCCTTTGGTTCATCAGCCCCGCTTCGCGCCAAAGCGCGGCATGGTCTGGCGCCAGGCGCAGCATGTCTTCCGTGGTGTCGAGCGCCGCCTTGATCTCGCCCGAACGCAAGCGCCGCAGCTTGATGTTGTTTTGCAGCCGCAGCAGCACTTCGCGCCGAGTCATGGGGCGCAGTACGCCCGGGCGCAATTCCGCCTTTTCGCCTTCCACGCGCTTCAGTAGTGCGCGCAAATCCTGCGCTTCCAGAACCTTGCCGCCGGCAAAGACATCAAGAATAAGCTTGCCCTTAGGCCCTTCCAGCGCCAGCAGGAAATGGCC
>JAPLOJ010000332.1:7588-22252 GCA_026400795.1 Alphaproteobacteria bacterium | reverse complement strand
TCCAGCGCCAGCAGGAAATGGCCGGGGAAATCCACGCCAAAAGCGCCCCAACCCGCCGCATCTGCGGCATGCAGCCACAAAATCCCAAGCGCCACGGGCAGCCCGCGCCGGCGTTCCACCACGCGGATCAGATTGGCATTCGCCATATCCTCATAGGTTTCGGAATCGCCCTGATAGCCGAAATGCCCATGCAGCGTTTCCGCCAGGATCAGCCGCCGCGCTTCAAGATCACCGCCATCCGCCTTGCCATCCATGCTGGCGGCATCCACCACCTTGCGGGCGATGTCAGAAAAATGCGCGGCGACCTTGCGCCAATCCGCCTCAGGCGCGTCAACCCGCGCCAATTGCAAGGCAACCGTCGCGATATCGAGTTCCAAATCCGGCAGGCTGCCGGCGGCTTCGATTGCACTGCGTGGTTCGGGGGCATGGGTGATTGTCATCAACCATAATTTTACGTCTTCTTCAGGAAGGATCAAGCTTTATCGGTAGAAATCAGCGCAGCAACAGCGGCAGCATGGAATCCAGGCGCAAAAGCCCCTCCCCAGTTGCGCAAAGCCGGCCATTTTCGCCCCAAAGGAGGTAACCCTCATCCAGGCAGGCGGCCAGCATGGCGGGGTCCACCACCTCGGCAAAGGTAAGCCCGGCGCGGGCTTCGATTCGCTTGGGGTCGATGCCCTCTGTCAGCCGCAGCCCCATCAGCATGGCTTCCCGGCCTACGTCCGACGGGCTCAGGTTTTCGCTTTCCACCGCCGCATGGCCTTGGGTTTCCACCAGGCGGAGCCATTCCTCTGGCGCGCGATGGCGCCGAGAGGCTTCCACCCGCCCATTGCGCATGACGCGCTGATGCGCCCCGGCGCCGATGCCGAGGTAATCGCCATAACGCCAATAAGCCAAATTATGCCGACTTTCCGCGCCCGGCTTGGCGTAATTGCTGATCTCATAGGCCTTAAGACCAAAACGCGCGGCTTCTTCCGCAGTGGCCAAGTAAAGCCGCGCCGCGTCATCTTCCGCCGGCAGCGCAAAGGCGCCGCGACGATAGAGCGTTTCAAACTGCGTGCCGGGTTCAATCGTCAGTTGATAAAGTGAGAGATGATCCGCCGCGAGCGCCAAAGCCTGGCGCAGTTCCGCCCGCCAGGCCGCTTCCTGTTGGCCGGGCCGTGCATAGATCAAGTCAAAGGAAAGCCTTGGGAAAATCGCGCGCGCGGCTTCCAAAGCGGCAATCGCCTGCGGCACATCATGGCGGCGGCCGAGAAAACCCAAAGCCTCCGCATTCAGTGATTGCACACCAAGGCTTGCGCGATTGACCCCCGCGTCACGAAACGCCGCAAGTTTCGCGGCTTCCACACTGGTTGGGTTGGCTTCCAGCGTGATTTCAATATCGGGCAGAGGGTCGAAGAAACGCGTGGCATCTTCAATCAAGGCCGCGACGGTTTCGGGTGACATCAGGCTTGGCGTGCCGCCGCCGAAGAAAATGCTGGCAAGCGGTCGGCGGCCAAGCAGCGCGGCTTCATGCGCCAATTCGCGTTGCAAGGCAGCGCGAAAGCGCGCCTCATCAACCCTGTCTCGGACATGGGAATTGAAGTCGCAATAAGGGCATTTGGCCGTGCAAAACGGCCAATGGATGTAAAGCGCAATCGGTTCCACGTGGGGTCTTTACGCTATTCCAGCTTCACGCCGGAAGCCTCCACCACCGGGTGACACTCAATCGACTGCGCAGACCGCGTCAATCTCGACTGTCGCATCAAGTGGCAGTTGCGCCACGCCGATTGAGGTCCGCGCATGCCGGCCATTCTCGCCCCAAAGCGCGATGAACAGTTCCGAACAGGCGTTGATCACCTTGGGATAGTCGCCCATGCCGGGGGCCGCGGTCACGAAGCCGCGCACCATCACCACCTGACGTACGCGGCCAAGGTCGCCGCCAAGCGCCGTGCGCAGGGTAGATAGAAGTTGCAAGCCGATCGCCAGCCCGCCTGCGCGCGCGGTGGCCAAGTCAACATCCTTGCCATAGACCCCGGTTGGGAAGGGAACTCCGTTGCGTTCGCAGATCTGGCCGGCGAGGAAGATCAGGTTGCCCTCACGCCGCCACAGGATGAATTCCGCCACAGGTGTGGCCGCAGACGGCAGGGCATGGCCAAGGGCGGTTAGGCGGGACAGAAGGTCGGCATCAGTCGGCATCACTACAGCATCCCCGATAGGTCAAAAAAGCGCGTAGAGCGTACGTTTGTCATCAGCGCCTATCTTGCATGCGTGCAACCAAGCGGCAAGGCAGGGCTCGGGTATCGAAGCCTTATGCTAACCCTGCTATTTCGCTTTACGTCACGGCCCTAACGCTTCTTGCCCCCGACACGTTCCAGGGACGCGATGGGCAGTGCAGACTTGCCGGACGCCTTGGCGATTTCATTGTCCTGCGCTTCAATTTCCTTGCGCGCGGGCATGTCACCATCAAGCCCGCCGAGCAATTCCGCCGGCACCTTGCGATTGGAACGGCGGCTGCCATCCTCATAAAGAACATCAAAAAGCACGAAGCGTGCTTGGGTTCCTGGCTTATTGGCCATTTGAATCTCCTTCAGTCTGCAAGTTTTGCTCTGCGTCGGCTTCGGCTTCCTGCGGGTCTTCGCCCGATTTGCGCCGTGCTACCGCTTCCTTCAGCGCTTCCAGCTTCGCTTCCTTGCGCGCCTGCTTTGCCCTGTTCACATCGGCACGATTCTGGCCGTAATTCGGTTTGCGTCCCATGCCGCCTCTCCACACATGAAAAAGAAACGGGGCGGCACTGAGCCACCCCGTCCCCTAAAGCTACCATCGGCCGCAGCGCCTAAGGGCGCCGCAGTGACGGATCAGATCTTGCGCAGATTGCCGGCAGAGATCTTGCCCTGCTGGCCCTTCTGCAATTCAAAATCAATCTTGTCGCCTTCATTCAGGCCTTGAAGGCCAGAACGCTGGACATCGCTGACATGGACGAAAACGTCCTTGCTGCCATCATCAGGTTGGATGAAGCCATAACCCTTAGTGGCGTTGAACCATTTTACAGTGCCGGTTGACATGCTGTTCGCTCCGGTTGAAGAAAAGCCGTCGCGCGGATTCGCGCTACGGGCCGACCATCGCTACAGCCCAACCATGGGAAGGCACGGGAAGCAGGCTTGAGGGAACTAGCCGGGCCTTTGAGGGCCGGACCTGAACGCCCAAACCGGACGAGGTGACAGGGGTCATATGGGCCTTTCCCAGGTCAATCGCAAGTTTTTCCTTAAAATAAGTGAAAATAACGCGCGCCGCACTATTCCAGGCCGTTGCGCGCCGCGGTGATCACCACGCCATTTGACTGTCCGGCACGAAAAGTTTCGATCCGGCTCGCATAGCCTTGGGCCACGATCATGCCGGTTGGTACATCAATCGCGATGCGCCCCACCATCGCAATCCGCGCTTCCTGCCCGGTATTGCCAAGCCCGCCCGCCAATTCCACCGCGCATATCGCAACCAGCACTTGCCGCGCGCCAATCCGGGAAAGACCTTCCGGGCGGCAGGTCACCCCGCGCGGGCTATCGGGCACCTGCAGATTGAAAGTGGCGCCGGGCTGGATGCGCCGCGCTGTCAGGCTCCAGCTTTCAAAATGCCGCCGCCAGGGGGCAAGCGCGCCATCGCGCGCCGCATCGGGCGGTTCATGGGTGAAGCTTGTGACGGCGCCATCATCGCGGCGCAGCACGGCAAGCCTTTCGCCACGCAAAACCTCCGGCGCCAGGATGATGCGGGTTGCGCGCGCCGGCGCATCGCGTTCCACCGCGGCCACATTCAGGCAATCGCGGCGTGGTGTGCGGTCCAGCCTTTCCCATTGCTCGCGGCAGAGCTTGCGCCACGGGCCCCAGGCGGTGCCACCGATGGAAACCGCAGCCGTCATCGGCGTGATCGGCGCAGTCAGCGGCAAGGGCGGCGCGGCGGTACGCCAATCAGGCGTTTGCGCAAAAGCCCCCGCGCTGAAAAAGCTCAGCGCAAGCAGCAGAAGGCGCAGCACCTCCTAAAACATGCCCGGCGTCGGGATGGCATTGATGCCAAGGCTGCGTGCCGTATCCGCCAAAATATCCCAGGTGGTGCCATCCACCGGAATGCCGCCGGCCAGCCGCGCCGCGCGCGTCGCCCTTTCCTTCTCACCGGCTACCAACACGGGCTGATCCGGATCAGCGGGCGGAGACGCCTTCACATGCGCGATCACCGCGGCCATTTCGGACCGGAAGGCGGCCAGATCGCCAAAGCGTGCCGGATCAATCACAAAGGCAAGCCAGCCATTCACGATGCTGCCGTCCTTCGGGTGATGCGGTGCGGCGGTGACGCCGCCGATCAGCGCACCGGCCAGGATTTCGCACATCAAGGCGAGCCCATAGCCCTTATGCCCGCCAAAAGGCAGCAAGGCGCCGCGCGGCTGGTCCCGATACAGCACACCCGGATCATTGGTGGGCTGGCCCTTGGCATCCACCAAAGCGCCATCCGGCACCGGCTTGCCGGCATTGAAGGCAACGCGACACTTCCCAAGTGCGATGGCCGCCG
The DNA here is from genome assembly GCA_026400795.1 of Alphaproteobacteria bacterium. Classification (GTDB taxonomy): domain Bacteria; phylum Pseudomonadota; class Alphaproteobacteria; order Acetobacterales; family Acetobacteraceae; genus Neoroseomonas. The sequence goes on along the minus strand of JAPLOJ010000332.1, from coordinate 17,719 downwards.
TGGCGAAATCCAGGATCAGCGGGTGTTCACCTTCCGCCACCGCCGGCACGGCAACGCAGACCGGGTTGGTGGACATGCGCCCATCGGTCCCGCCAAAGGGCGCCACCGCGCCGGGGCCGGAAACACCATTGACGAAATGGACCGATATCATCCCAGCCCGCGCCGCCTGTTCGCCATAGGAACCAATGCGCCCCAGATGATGTACGTTCTTCAGCGCCATCACCGCATGGCCATGCTGGCGCGCGGCATTGATCGCCCAATCCATGGTGATGCGCCCAATGCGCTGCCCATAGCCCATCTTGCCGTCAAACACGGCAAGCGATGCATCTTGCCTCACCGCTTCCGGCATGGCGCCGGCATTGAGCTTCCCGGCGCGGAGATTTTCCACATAGCGCACCAGCAGCATGATGCCGTGGCTGTCATGGCCTTGCAGATTCGATTCCAGCAAATGATCCGTGACCATCGCCGCTTCATCTTCGGCACTACCACCGGCGCGAATCATGGCATGCACCATGGCGCGCAAGGCAGCGGGATCAACGCGGAGCATCGGGGCGGCTTTCATGAGCATTCTCCTGGATCATTCTCGGGGCTGAAACTGGCGCGTCTCATGGCACTTCCTTCAGGAAGCCCGCCAGCTCCTCACGCCAGAAGCGCGCCTGGCCGGTGGTGCCATGGCCGGCGGTGTCGGTACTGCCTGGGATCAGCAGCAGCCGCGCATTGGGGATGCGCGCCATGGCCGCCGCCATCAGCCCGGTTTCATGCGGGTTGCGTTCATCATCGGCAGAATTGATGGCGAGCACCCGCGCCCTGATCCGCCCGAGCAGCGGTTCCGCGTCAAAATCCCGCGATGCCTCATACATATAGATAAGGTCATTGGCGTCCGCTGCCGCCGGCTGGGCCAGGCGCTGATCCAGGATGGCATCCGCTGCCGCCCGGGTGGGGGCAGCTTTCTGCAGCGCCTGAGACCCGCCATTGGTCGCGATATTGAAGAACAGGAACGCGAGCGAAAGGGAAGCCGGCTGGCTGGTGTAATTCCCCCCCTGATAGGCCGGGTCTCGGCGGATGGTTTCGATCATCATGCGCCGCAGCATCCAATTCCGCCCAGACATGGCGGTGGGCTGCGCTGCCATGGGTACGATCGCATCCATGAAATCCGGATGCGTCACGCCCCAAAGCCAGGCCAGCATGCCGCCCATGGAATTGCCGATCACCAGCCGCACGTGACTGACCCCCAGCCCTTCGGTCAGCAGGCGGTGCTGGGCGGCCAGGATATCGGCGTAGTTGAACTGCGGAAAACCTGTCCTTAGCCCATCCGATGGCTTGGAGGATTTGCCCGCCCCCAGCGCATCAGGGATGATGATGTAATGCTTTGCCGCATCCAAAGCCTGGCCTGGGCCAAAAAGCTGCCCGGCAAAGGCTGGGGAGACCATGCTGCGCGACGACCCCGCCGTGCCATGCAGCACCAAGACCGGGGTGCCTGAGGGCTCACCAATGGTCAGGTAGCCCAGGCGGAGTTCCGGCATCACTTCCCCGGTATGGAAGCGGAAATCCCGCGCGACCCAGGTGGCTTCGCGTGGTTCCGGGTATTGCGCGGCGGCGGGTGCGGCGCTGGCCAGGCTCGCTGCCAGTAGCGCGCCCTGCATGATGGTCCGGCCGGACATGGCTTACTCCTTGATCCTTGGATATAAAGGGTAGCGTAGATCGGATTGGCAGCATGGCAAATCGGCGGAAGGTGCCAGTGCTTGCCGCGCCCCGCACTGGCCCCTATACCCGGGCACACATGCCACCCCGCCCGGGTTGGCCCCGTTTCAACCGCCAAGATGCAGGTATCCCCATGGCGAAGATGCAAGCCAACCAGATGCGCGCCGGCATGGTCATTGAATTTGAAGGCCAGCGCTACACCATCCTGAAACAGAACATCATGATCCCCGGCAAGGGCGCCGCCGTGATCCAGGTGGAAATGCGCAATGTGAAGTCCGGCGCCAAGAAGGACCAGCGCTGGCGCACCGCCGATACGGTGGAACGCCTGACCACTGAGGATAAGGAATTCACCTATTCCTATGAGGATGGCGAAAACCTGGTCCTGATGGACCCCGAAACCTTCGAACAAACCCTGGTCCCCAAGGATATCCTGGGCGAACGCCTGCCGTACCTGCAGGAAAACATGAAGGTCAATGTGAAGCTGATCGAAGGTGAACCGGTTTCGATGGACCTGCCTGAGACCGTGACGCTTGAAATTGTGGAAGCTGACCCTGTGGTGAAGGGCCAGACCGCGTCTTCTTCCTATAAGCCGGCGCTACTTTCCAATGGCGTCAAGGTGATGGTGCCGCCTTTTATCACCGCGGGTGAGAAGATTGTCGTGAAGACTGCGGATGGGACCTATTACGAAAGGGCGAAATGAGCCGATCTGGCACCGGGGATCGTATCGGGCGGATCGGTTAAGTATCTGAATCGGCAGTGAAATTCATTGCCGAGGTTGGTGCTGCCGCATTGGTGCAGGGCCTACGGCAATATTTTTTTAAGTGAAATTGACCGCGCGTAAAAAACTCGTGGCGACGTTTACCTTTTATTAACCTTTTTGGGGTTTATCTAGTTGTACGTCGCAAAATGCGGTGGAACAAAGGTGCCCTTCCCGTTCTGGGTGGGTGCCCTGGGAACGGAAAAACTCCGATGTCGATTAATTCGATCAATACGAATGCGCAGTCGCTCATCGCACTGCAATCCCTGAACCGGACCAACGACGAGCTCTCGCTCATCCAGAAGCGGGTATCCACCGGCTATCGCGTCGCCGACGCGCGTGATGATGGCGGCGCCTTTGCGGTGGCTCAATCCGTGAAATCAGACATGGCAGGCGTGGTCGCGGTGAGTGAGCAATTGGGCGGCGTTAAGGGTATTCTTGATACCACCTTCGCGGCGCTTTCCGTGGTTTCGGATACCATGAAGCAGCTTCGCGCCACGCTCACGCGCTTGGCCGATGGGGCCATTAGTACTGATCAGCGCACTGCTTACCAGGAACAATACACACTTTTGGCAAAGCAGGTCGCAAGTTTCGTTGACGATGCCGGTTATAATGGGCGAACTTTGCTGAGCACAGTAAATACTGGTACCCCAGTTGGGGGTGATATTACCGCCATTCGGAACGAAACTGGTGGCCTTTTCACCATCGAAGCGGTTGACGGGGGTGTGCTTAAGCTTGACCCCGATGCTTTTCCCCCGAAGCCTGCGCCGGCTGCTTTTGAAGCGGCTATCAAGGCCCAGCTGGGGGTGGAGCTTGAAGCGGTGGATCCGGTCGCTTGGGCGGCAAAAACACCTGCGCAGAAGACTACAGACATTAATACCGCCTTCGCGGCGCTGACAACTGACGCCCAAAAACAAACAAAGTTTGACAACAACAAAATCCGCGACGAATTGGAGCAGGAGCTTCAGGCGGCAGACCCCACCGGTTGGGCGGCAAAAACAGCTGCGCAGAAAACCACCGCCATTACTTCGGCGTTTGCAGCGCTGACCCCTGCTCAGAGACAAGGCCGGATTGACGCCAGGGTCCAGGCCGAGAGCCTCGCGCAGGCGCGGGCCTGGATCCAAAGCGGTGGCGCGTTTGATGTCGCGGAGACTGCCATCTCCACAGCGCTGAACACGTTTGGCGCTTCCATGGCCTTCGTGGAAAGTCAGATCACTTATAATAGCAAGAAAGCCGATGCCATGGGCAGCGGGCTCGGCGCCCTAGTGGATGCTGATATCGCCAGGGAAAGCTCCATGCTTGAGGCGCTGAAGGTTCGGCAACAGCTTGGCGTGCAGACATTGGGCCTGGCCAATCAAGGGCCGCAGGTTCTGTTGGGGCTGTTCCGCTAAAACTTATTTCTTCATCGTTTTTCCGCCCACCCCGCGCCCAGCCCTGTGCTGGGCGTATTTGCTTTTGGCGGCCGCGAGGCCGGATAGATATGGCAACAGCAGGATCAGCCTTCCTTGGGTGTGGGGCTTAAACCCGCCCAGACGGCCTTGGTGGCAATTAGGCTTGAAAGGGCTCGTCTTCTGCTGCGAAAGTTGCGTCTTAAGTTGCCCGCTAAGCTTTTTTTAAAAAAAATTGACCAAGACTTAGGTTTTTCAGTCTGCGTTTAGTTTTTATTAACCATCGCCGGCGCATAAAGACGGTGCGCCGCAAAAAGCGGATAGCAATCTGGCAATCGCTACTCTGGGTAGAGCGAGCGTCAATAGAAAGGGGAAGACCCCAATGTCTATGAACTCTGTCAATACCAACCGTCAGGCCATCTTTGCCCTGCAATCCCTCAATCAATCAAATGGTGAACTGGCCAGCGTGCAGAAGCGCGTTTCCACTGGCCTCCGCGTCGCTGACGCGCGTGACGATGGTGGCGCGTTTGCCGTGGCGTCTGCGGTGCGTTCTGATATCGCTGGCGTAACCGCGGTGAATGAACAGCTGGGTGGCATCAAGGGTGTTCTGCAAACCACCTTTGCCGCACTCAATCAGGTGACTGACACCATGAAGCAGGCCCGTCAGGTCCTGACCCGTCTGGCTGACGGTGCTATCTCCGCCGAGCAGCGCACACAGTACAATGCTCAGTATCAGTCATTGGCCACCCAGATTGCAGACTTCATCGGGGATGCCAATTACAATGGCACATCGCTGCTGGGGGGTACTGATATCGAAAGCATTCGTAACGAAGCTGGGGATAACTTTACCATTGTGGCGGAAACTGCCGCCGATCTTCAGATCACCAACGCTGCCTACGCAACCGCTGCGCTCGCCAATGCTGAACTGATCGGTGATTTCGTCGATGTGGAAAATGCCGTTTCGTCGGCGCTGAACAAGTTCGGTACATCGATGCAGTATGTTGAAAACCAGATCACCTACAACAGCAAAAAGAATGATGCCCTGACTGATGGTCTTGGGGCGCTGGTGGATGCCGATCTGGCCAAGGAAAGCGCCAATCTGCAGTCTCTGCAAACGCGCCAGCAGCTGGGCATTCAGACCCTGTCGCTCGCCAATCAGGGCCCGCAGGTTCTGCTCAGCCTCTTCCGCTGAACTTCCAATGGCGATCCCGGCTTGTCCGGGGTCGCCACCCTAACCCAGTAACGGAGACAAAAAATGTCTACCCTCGTCCTCGAACTCCGCCAAGGCGACATGATGATCGTCAATGGCGCCCCAATCCGCTTCCGCAACCGCGCACGGATCGAACTTACCGCCAAAGCGCGCTTCCTGTTCGGCAAGCAATTGATGACGCCCGATATGGCCGATACACCGGCCAGGCGCATCTATTTTGCCTTACAAACCGCCTATATCGGCGATCATGAGGAACGCAAGGCCGGCCTTGAACACGCCAAGCAGCTCATTGCCGAATTCCGGGAAGCCACCACCTCCAACCTCGCGCGGGAATATCTTGATCGCGCCCTGACGCTTGCCGAAGAAGATCAGTGCTACCAGGCGCTGAAATTCGCGCGCCGCGTGATGCGGCATGAGGAAGTGGTACTCGGCCTAACGCCTATCGCCCAGTTTGCAACCACGGCTGAATGACAGGCAAACCCATGAACCAGATGGCAGGACTGCGCCGCTACGGCGCCGCACAACAAACCCGCAGCCTTCGGGAGCAGGAGGCGGATGTTTTCCGCCGCGTTAACTATGCGCTCAAGGCGGCAATCAATGCCGACGCTATCGAACGTGCCCGGGCAGTTGCGGATAATCGTCGGCTTTGGCTGGCCGTTGAAGCCGCCATGATGCATCCGGCCAACCAATTGCCCGCCGCGCTGAAGGCTTCCATCGTAAGTCTCGGCCGGTCTGCCCAGCGAGACATGGATACTCGGGAACCGGACCTCCCCTTCCTGATTAATTTGAATGATCAGATGATCCTTGGCCTGTCCGGCGACCAGGGCTGAGTTCCTTCCGCTTCAGATCATCCGCATCAGCGTTCCATCGCGCCTGATGGCGTGATGGAACAATGCGCCGCCCACATGCAGCACAATCAGCACCACCAGCAGCCAGCCGCCAATGCTGTGCAGCTGCGATAGGATTTTCGCCAGACTCTCCCACGCTTCCATGAATTTTGGGAATTCGATGAAGCCCAGATAGGCCGTGGCCCCCCGCATCGGGAAGCCCCAGGCATTCGTCGCCAAAAAGCCCAAGACAGGCTGCAAGATCAGCAATCCATAAAGCGCATGATGCACGGCGGTGGAAGCGGTGCGGAGCATCTTCGGCATGTCATTCGGCTGGCTCGGCGGCGGGCTCAGCCAGCGCCAGGCCAGCCGGGCGAGGGCCACAAACAGGATGGTCAGGCCCGCGCTTTCATGCAGCGCGTAAAAACCCATCTTGCTGGCATCCTTCACATGCTGGATGACGAAACCAAGCGGCAGCGCCACCAGCATCAGGCTTAGCGTGACCCAATGAAACAGCTTCGCAATCGCGCCATATTGCCCCGCCGGATGCGCGGCATCGATGCCCTTGGGCGCAAGGCCAGTCATGCTATCCATCACGCTCTCCTCTGCACTTGGCCTGAGCATGGCACGAAGCCCTGCCCGCGCGCGAGGGTTTTCCCGCCATGATCGCCGCCCATGCGGATTGGAGCCTTGATCCCCGCAAGCGCTGGGTCACGCTGGCCCGGCGCCAGGGAAAGCATTGGCAGGCCAGCGCCCCGCGCCTGGTGGGCGACCCCGCCACCTTGGCGGCGGGCCTGATCGCGGAAGGCGGCCCAGCCGCGCTTGGGCTTGATCTGCCGCTTGGCGTGCCGCGCGGCTTTGCCGAAACTCGCCCAGAACAAGGTTTTCCAGTCTTTCTGGCGGGGCTTGCGGGAAACCCTGATTTCTTTGCGGTGTCGCCAACCCTGGAAACAATCTCCCCCGCCCGGCCCTTCTACCCGGCGCGCGGCATCAAGGGCATGACGCGCGCTGCCCATGCGGCTGCACTTGGTCTTCCCGATGCTTCTGGCCTTTCACGCCTATGTGACCGCGCCACGGCCGAACGCCCCGCCGGCGCGCCGGTATTCTGGACGCTCGGCGCCAATCAATCCGGCAAGGCCGCGATCAGCGCCTGGCGCGATTGGCTTGCCCCCGCGCTGGCTTCCGGTGCGCCCTTACGCCTTTGGCCCTTCGCCGGTGGTCTGCACGATCTGCTCCGCCCCGGCCAGCTTGCCTTGGCTGAGGTCTATCCGGCCGAGTCGCTCCGCCATTTGGGGCTGAAACTGGCGGGGTCAAAACGCGCCGAAGCGCCGCGCCGTGCGCTGGCCCCGGCGCTGCGTGATGCGATGGCCGCGCTCAGCGTCACGCCCGATGCGGCTTTGGCTGAGATGATCCAAACCGGCTTCGGCACCGATGCCGCCGGCGAGGATCGCTTTGATTCCCTGATCGGCCTGCTCGGCCTGATCGGTGTGATTGACGGCAAGCGCCCGGATTTCATCCCGGAAGACCCGATGATCCGCGCTTGGGAGGGTTGGGTCTTGGGCCAAACCGCCCTGCCGCATTAACCGAGCGGCACGCCCGCCGCGTCCTTCGCGGTTCTGATCGTCTGCAAGGTTTGCACGCGCAGCACATTCGCAGCCCCGGTCAGCCGCGCGGTCAATTCATTCTCATGCGCCGTATTGCGCGCGACAAGGCGCAGCAGGAAATCGCCACCGCCGCGGATCATGTGGCATTCGCGCACCTCTGGCCAGGAAGTGGCCAGCGCTTCAAACGCATCCAGCACGCTTTGCTTTTGCGATTCCAGGCCGACAAGCGCGAAGAACATCACCTCCCACCCCAGTGCGGTGGGGTCTATGTCGGCGTGGTAGCCGCGAATGACGGCTTCTTCCTCCAGCCGACGTACCCGGCGCAGGCAAGGGGGCGCAGAAAGATTGACGCGCCGGGCAAGCTCCACATTCGTGATGCGGCCTTCTTGCTGGAGTTCCGCCAGAATCTGGCGGTCCAGGGAATCCAGGGCAGGCTCGGGGGTGGGGTTCTTGGTATTGGGCACGGTCCTTCATTGCTCAAAACCGGCTTGCCGCGCAATATCATTCCAAGATCAAGCTGCCGCAATTCCTTGGCTTGCCCCGCCGGGGCAATCATCCGATATCCGCGGCAGCAATTCATGGGTGCGGATCGTGGCCGAGACATTTCAAAGCAAGCTTCTGATTCTGGGTGCCGGGCCGGCGGGCTATACGGCGGCCATTTACGCGGCGCGCGCGGGGCTTTCGCCGCTGCTTGTGGCGGGGATGCAGCCAGGCGGGCAGCTCACCATCACCACCGATGTAGAAAACTACCCAGGCTTTGCGGAGGCCGTGCAAGGCCCCTGGCTGATGGACCAGATGGCGGCGCAAGCCACGCATTGCGGCACCAAGGTGGTGCAGGATGTGATCACCTCCATTGATCTCACGCGCCGGCCCTTCCGCGCGGTGGGGGATTCCGGCGATGTTTATGTCGCCGAAGCGCTGGTGATCGCAACCGGCGCGCAGGCACGCTGGCTTGGCATTCCGGGTGAAAAGGAATTGGGCGGTTTCGGCGTTTCCGCTTGCGCCACCTGCGATGGCTTCTTTTATCGCGGCAAGGATGTGGCAGTGATTGGCGGCGGCAATTCCGCGACCGAGGAAGCGCTGTATCTTTCCAACCTCGCGCGCCATGTCACGCTGATCCATCGGCGTGATACGCTGCGGTCTGAGAAAATCCTGCAGCAGCGGCTTTTCGCAAAGCCCAATGTCTCGATCATGTGGAATACGCTGACGGAAGAAGTGCTAGCCGATACATCGGGGCGCATGCCGGTCGCGCGGGGGCTTGCGCTGCGTGATCGCATCACGGGGGAGGCGCGCGAATTGAAGGTGGATGGCGTTTTTGTTGCCATCGGCCATTCGCCGGCCACGGCACTTTTCCAAGGCCAGATCGCCATGGATGCAGAAGGCTATATCGAAACCACGCCCGGCAGCACGCGCACTTCCATCCCCGGCGTCTTCGCCGCCGGCGATGTGCAGGACAAGATTTATCGCCAAGCGGTCACCGCCGCCGGCACCGGCTGCATGGCCGCGCTTGAGGCAGAAAAATACCTTGCTGTGCTTGAAGCGGGCCACGCGGCAGCGGCCTGATGCCAACGGATTGGGACAAGCTTCGTATCTTTCACGCGGTGGCGGAAGCCGGTTCCTTCACCCATGCGGGTGACACGCTGAACCTGAGCCAATCCGCTGTATCGCGGCAAATTCAAGCTTTGGAAGAAGCGCTGAATGTGCCGCTGTTTCATCGCCATGCGCGCGGCCTGATCCTGACCGAACAGGGCGAAACCCTGAACCGCACAGTGCGCGAGGTTTTCGCGAAACTCGCGATGACCGAAACCATGTTGACCGAAAGCCGCGAACGCCCGGCGGGGCGGCTGAAGGTGACCTCCACCATTGGCTTCGGTAGCACCTGGCTGGCGCCGCGCTTGAAGAAGCTTTTGGACCTACACCCTGAAATCAGTGTCACGTTGCTATTGGATGATTCGGATTTGGATATCGCCATGCGGGAAGCGGATGTCGCAATCCGCATGCATGCGCCGCGGCAGCCAGAATTGATCCAGCGCCATATCGCAAGCTTTGGCTGGCGGATTTGCGGTGCGGCTTCCTATCTGAAGACCATCGGCATCCCGCAACGGCCCGAGGATTTGGATGCGCATCGGCTGATCATCTATGGCGATTATCAGCCGCCGATTGAAAACATCAATTGGCTGGCCGAGGTTGGCCGGCGCCCCGGCACGGCGCGGCGCGCGGCGATTGAGCTTAATTCCATCCCCGGCATGGTTCAGGCGGTCCGCAGTGGTTTGGGCCTGGCGGCGCTGCCGGATTACATCGGGGCGGAGCTGGATGAATTCGTCCAGGTGCTGCCGGGGGTGAAGGGGCCGAAGATTGAGGCTTACTTCGTCTATCCCGAAGAAATGAGGCATTCCAAGCGTGTAGCGGTATTTCGGGATTTTTTGGTGGCGGAGCTGGCCGGGGCGCTGTGACCGAATGTTACAGCAAAAGCCTGAGCTATGCGTTTTCTGCATGGCCGTGTAGTCGAGAACGGGAACCACAACCAAAGCGAGAGCGGCTATAGAATGCGCATCCGACATTGTTCGGAAGGGGTCCGTTGATCCCTCGTCTCCCAGACGTGAAGCCTCCCTGTTGACTTGGCCCGGAAACCTCTGGTTTTCGG
>JAPLOJ010000332.1:0-7543 GCA_026400795.1 Alphaproteobacteria bacterium | reverse complement strand
GATCAGGCGCTAGGCTCTGCCATGGCAGAATAAGCCGCGCCCCAAGGCGCGGGTCTCACGGGAGGATCAACATGAAAAACACCATCACACGCCGCACCACCTTGGGCATTGGCGCCGGCTTGCTTGCCGCCCCCGCCATTGTCAGCGCGCAGGGCAATTGGCCAACGGGCCCCATTCGCTTCATTGGGCTTTTCCCGCCGGGCGGGGGTACGGATATCCTGTCCCGCATCTGGTGCATTAAAATGAGCGAGATCACCGGCCAGCAATTCGTGGTCGAAAACCGTTCCGGTTCCGGCGGTAATGTGGGGACTGAAGCGATTGCGCGGTCCAACCCTGATGGCAATACCATCGGCCTTGCTTCCGTTGCCGCTTTGGCGATTTCGCCAACACTTTACAGCAGGCTGAATTACAACGCCGCGCGTGATATCGCGCTGATCTCCGGCCTTTGGCAATTGCCGAATATGCTTGTGGTGAACAATGATGTTCCTGCGCGGACGGTCCCTGAACTGATCGCGCTACTGAAGGCTAATCCGGGAAAATACGCTTTCGCGTCATCCGGGTCCGGCACCACGGTTCATCTCTCGGGCGAGATGTTCAAATTCATGGCCGGCGTGGATATACTGCATGTGCCCTATCGCGGCGCGGCGCCCGCGCATATTGATCTGGCCGGCGGGCGCGTTCACATGATTTTCGATAATATCCCGCAGGCTTTGGCACTGGCACGTGACGGCAAGGTGCGTGCATTGGCCGTGACGGGCGCTGAACGCAGCCCGCAAGCGCCGGAGATTCCAACCATGGCCGAATTCCTGCCGGGCTTTGACATTTCTTCCTGGGGTGGCGTTTGCGCGCCGGCTGGGATTTCTCCCGCGCTCATCCGGCGCATCAATGAACTGACGAAGCAATCGCTGGAAAGTGAGGACATCAAGAAGCGCTTCTATGATAATGGCGCCACCACCTGGTACACCACGCCTGAGGCTTTCGTGAAATTCCGCGCCGATAATGAAGCCGCCTTCGCGCCGCTGATCCGTGCTTCTGGTGCGAAGGTGGATTGATCCAGGCTGGCTAAGCCGCGCGCCGATTCCACGGCATCAGCGCGAGCAAATTCGCCATGGGGCAAAGCCCCATGATGCCGGCAAAAACCAGGCCCGCGCCGACAAAGGCCGAAAGCGCATGAAAGCGCGGGTCCACCAGCGCCCCCAGTACAGCGCCAAACACCACCAGGCTGCCTGCGGTGATCTGCACCTGCCGCATGATGGGCAAAGGCGCGCGCTTATCTTCCGCAATCTTCACACCAGCCGCACCCAGCGCAGCAATCCCGCCCTCCACAAGCATCACGCGGCAGCCAGGCACGGCGGCGGCCAAGGCAGGCGCGTTCTGCGCCGTGCGGCTGCCCGATTGGCAATGGAAAATCACCGTGGACCCAGCTGGGATGCCAAGCGCGGCACTCCCCAGCCGAGAGACTGGCGCATGGGCAGACCCGGGCACATGGCTGCGGGCGCGTTCATCGGCTTCGCGAATATCCACCAAAACGGCTTCCCCGGTAGCGATCAGGCTGGCGGCTTCGCGGGCAGAAATGGTCTCAGTGGTCATGGCGGGGTTCCTTGAAACGCTCGCCCAGTAGATAAATTAGCTTTGTCTTATATTCAAGCAAAATGCGTCAAAAATCCAAATCGGCATAATGTTCAGGCGGGATCAGGCCGCTGATCCGGTCTTGCAATAAGGGGCGGAAGGATGGCCGGGATTTCACCCGCGCATACCAATCCTTGGCGGCATCATTCAGCGCCCAATCCACATCGCCCAGGTAATCCAGCGCCGAAAGATGCGCCGCCGCCGCCAAATCCGCGAGTGACAGCGCATGCCCGCCAAGCCAAGGCCGCGTTTCCGCGAGCCAGCCCAGGTAATCCAGATGCGGGCGCAAATTGGCATAGCCCGCACGAATGGCCCCGGCATCCGGATTGCCGCGCCCCAGAAGCTGCTTCATCTGCTTTTCAAACAGCAGGTTCCGCCCAACTTCCAGGTGGAACTTGCCATCAAACCAGGCCACCAGGCGCCGAATTTCCGCCCTTTCGCCGAGTGAGCGCCCCAGCAGCGGCATATCCGGATAGGCTTCATCCAGATATTCACAAATCGCGTAGGAATCGATGATGCTAAAGCCGTTTTCCTCCTGCAACACGGGCACGGTGCAGGCGGGGTTGATGGTGAGGAACTCGGCGCGCCTTTCCCAGACCCTTTCGACCCGAAGATCAAAGGGAATGCGCTTTTCCGCCAGGGCAAGCCGTACCTTGCGCGCATAGGGGGAGAGGGGAAGGTGATAGAGAATCCGCACGTGGCGCTTATGCCACCCGCGCATGGCCGGTGCAAAGCTCGGCCCGGACAAAAGGGGGTGCATGGCGTCTGGAAACATGTTGAAGTGGATCATCCAAGGCGGCGAGGCCCTACGGTCCCAGGAAGTAGCTAACCGCCCAAGGATAAGGAGGAACGCGCATGACACCGCCACTTGATGCATCCGCCGCGCCGCGCAATTCCGATCTGGAAGCGGCCCTTGCCGAAGCGCGCGAGAATTACTCCCGCGCGCGCCCCAATAGCGCCGCCGCGCACGAGGCGGCACGCGCCGTGATGCCGGGCGGCAATACGCGCACCACACTTTTCTACACGCCCTATCCAACCGCGATGAAAAGCGGCCAGGGCTGCTATCTGGAAGATATTGACGGCAACAAATACCTGGACCTCTGCGGCGAATACACTGCAGGGCTTTTCGGCCATTCGGACCCGCGCATTCAGGCGCTGCTTCATCAGGTAATCCAGAACGGCATCAGCTTGGCCTCGGTTGGTGAGAATGAGGCGAAGCTTGCCGCCATTCTCTGCGCGCGCTTCCCGGCCTTGGAATTGGTGCGCTTCACCAATAGCGGCACAGAAGCCAATCTGATGGCCCTGGCAGCCGCGCGCGCGCATACCGGGCGCAGCAAGATCATCGCCTTCCGTGGCGGCTATCATGGCGGGGTAATGAGCTTCGTCACGGGTGGCAGTGTGGTGAATGCGCCGTTTTCGGTGACCCTCGCCGAATATAACGACCTGCCCGGCACGCTGGCGCTGATCCGCGAACACGCCGCCGATCTGGCAGCCGTGCTGCTGGAACCCATGATGGGCAGCGGCGGCTGCATCCCCGCTACCCGCGAATTTCTGGCGGGGCTGCGCGAGGCAACGCGGGAAGTGGGCGCCATGCTGATTTTCGACGAAGTGATGACCAGCCGTCACACCGCTGGCGGCTTGCAGAAACTGCATGGCATCACGCCTGATCTGGTCTCACTCGGCAAATACATCGCGGGCGGCATGTCCTTCGGCGCTTTTGGTGGGCGGGCGGATGTCATGTCGGTCTTTGACTCACACAAGCCCGGCGCTTTGGTCCATTCCGGCACCTTCAACAACAACGTCCTGTCCATGTCCGCCGGTATGCTGGCCATGGGCGAGATTTTCGATGACAGCGCGGCGGAGGCGCTGCGTAAGCGCGGCGATGGGCTGCGCGATGCGCTGAATGCGATTTGCGCCAAGCATGGTGTGGCCATGCAATTCACCGGCATTGGCAGTATGGTGCAGCCGCATTTCCGCCTGGGGCCCATCCTGCGCCCCTATACGGCCAGTGCGCAGGAGGAAGGGCTTCGGGAATTATTCTTCCTGGATATGATGAAGGCCGGCATTTACATCGCGCGGCGTGGCATGGTGGCGCTCAGCCTGCCGGTGGGTGAGGCGGAACTCGCACGCTATATCGCGGCGGTGGAGGAATTCTGCGCTTCCCGCAAGCCGCTGATGGCGGCGTGAAGGATTAAGGCGGGGCTGCTTGCCGGCCCTGTCATTCTGCGGCGCACCCTGGACCGGCTTCCGCTTTTGGGCGCTGTCAGATCCTATTCTTTGCGAGAGCTGAACCCGCTGTCGTTCGAATTCCGCCAATTGGACCATTTCGGCAACTCCAACGCCAAGCCGCGATGGTCGCAGGGAACGACATTGGTTGCCGGAAAATCGCTCACCATGGCCAGAGCCACGCCACGCGGGCGCGAATATCCCGCAAGCACGATGTCCAGGCCGCCCCGGTCTGTGATGCGGCGGATTTTCCCCCATTCCCCGGCCTGAGCAGTTGGGGTGGAGCCCGACTCGGCTCGGGCTAGTCGAACCAAGTCGCCGACTTCCAGGATCGGAATGGGTTGCCCATCAGCACGGTATTTAAGTTTCATAGCCCCCTCCTGCTCAACCCAGTAGGATCGAGCCCCATTGAGCGGTCTGCCTCAATACGTTCAGTAATTGGCATATTCCAGGCCACTCCGGCAATGCGCTCTTCGCCAGATTACTAGAATTTCCCGCACCCGGCGGCACCGGGCCGGGTTCATCCCAGCGCCAAGGCGCACGCCAGAGCGTGTTGCGTTCACATGGGTTCACGCAACCCGCTCTACATCGTTGTTTTTCGAGCATCTTCACACGTTCAGATGATTCCATCTGGACGTGATCTGCTCTAAGGAATGGCTTTCAGCACCCACACCCAACCGGGGTGCCGGCACGGCCTTCTGAGCCCGCGGTCTGATAGCCGTCGCGCTTCCACCAATCCAAGCCGCCGATCAACTCACGTACCTTGAAGCCAAGCGTCAGCAATTTGAGCGCGGTCTTGGTTGAAGCGTTGCACCCAATGCCATCGCAATAGCAGATATACGTCTTCGCCTTATCCAGAGCTTCGGTGGTGAGCGTCGAAATACCCCGATGCGGCAGGCTGATCGCGCCTGGGATATGTTCCTTCGCAAAGGCGGCTTCGGATCGGCCATCCACGACCATGAAGGGTTCACCATTGCTAATTGCAACATGCAGGTCCCAGGAATCCATCTCAAAAGCCAGTTTGCTTTGGTAATGGCGCAGTTGATCCAGGTTCATGACACCCCCTATTCTGCCGCAATCGCCGCGGCTTCGCTCATCGGCACCGGCAAGTATTGTGCGTATTCCTTCGGCACCACATGCCAGAAGCGTCCGCGTTCCGTCGCCCATTCATTCAGTAGGCGCGCGGCAAAGCGGCTGCCGGTTTCTGTGACATGGCGCGCGATCAGATCACGCAAAGCTGCTTCCCAATACGGGTGCGCAAGCCGCGACCAGAGCAAGGTCTCCGGATTGATGCGCTTTTGAAACGTGCCATCCGCATCATAGATGAAGGCCTGGCCGCCAGTGAAACCTGCACCGTAATTATCGCCAACCGCGCCTAGGATCACGACCGTGCCGCCGGTCATGTATTCACAGCCATTGGCGCCGCAGCCTTCCACCACGGCAGTCGCGCCGGAATTGCGCACCGCGAAACGCTCACCGGCCTGGCCGGCGGCAAAAAGCTCCCCAGCCGTGGCGCCGTAAAGCACCGTATTGCCGATGATGGTATTCTCATGAGAGATCAGACTGGATGAAGGCGCAGGCCGCACCACAATGGAAGCGCCCGATAGCCCCTTGCCGACATAATCATTGGCGTCGCCAAAGACTTCCAGCTTCAAGCCGCGCACACCAAAGGCGCCGAGTGATTGGCCAGCACTGCCGCGCAGCCGCACGGTCAAATGCCCGGCTTGCAGCCCTGTCATGCCGAATTGCCGCACGATGCGCGATGATACCTTGGTGCCGATAGCGCGATGCGTGTTGCGGATATTGTATTGCAGCTGCATTTTCTCGCCATGGCGGAACAGCGCATCCGCATCGCGGATCATCTCCGCATCCAAAGTCTCCGGCACCTCATTGCGGCCTTCCAAGGTGCAGTAGGATGCATGCGGGCCGGCATCGGCCTGCACCAGCAACGGGTTGAGATCGAGGTCATCCAAATCCTCAGACCCGCGGCTGACTTGTTGCAGCAGATCGGTGCGGCCAATCACATCAGTCAGCTTGCGCATGCCAAGGCTTGCCAGAATTTCACGCACTTCTTCCGCGACGAAGGAGAAGAGATTGATCACCTTCTCTGGGCTGCCGGCAAATTTGGCGCGCAAAGCCTCATCCTGCGTGCAGACGCCAACAGGGCAGGTATTGGAATGGCATTGCCGCACCATGATGCAGCCCATCGCCACCAGCGATGCCGTGCCAATGCCAAATTCCTCGGCGCCCAGCATGGCGGCAATCACCACATCGCGCCCGGTCTTGATGCCGCCATCGGTGCGCAGCTTCACGCGATGCCGCAAGCGATTGAGCAAAAGTACCTGATGGGTTTCAGAAAGCCCCATTTCCCAGGGCAGGCCAGCATATTTGATGGAAGATTGCGGTGAAGCGCCGGTGCCGCCGGAATGGCCGGAGATGAGAATCGCATCCGCCTTTGCCTTCGCTACTCCGGCCGCAATGGTGCCAATGCCCGAACGGCTGACCAGCTTCACGCACACCGTCGCATCCGGGTTGATCTGCTTCAGATCATAAATCAGCTGCGCCAGATCCTCGATTGAATAGATATCATGATGCGGCGGCGGGCTGATCAGCATTACGCCCGGTGTGGAATGCCTGAGCTTGGCAATCAGCCCCGTGACTTTGAAGCCGGGTAATTGCCCACCCTCACCAGGCTTCGCCCCTTGCGCGACCTTGATTTCAATCTCTCGGCAATTGTTCAGATATTCCGCCGTCACGCCAAAACGACCAGAGGCGATCTGCTTGATCGCGGAATTGGCGTTATCACCATTGGCGCGCGGCTTGGCGCGGGCGGGGTCTTCACCGCCTTCGCCGGAATCGCTGCGCGCGCCAATGCGGTTCATGGCGATGGAAAGTGTTTCATGCGCTTCAGGGCTGAGGGCGCCAAGCGAAATGCCTGGTGCCAGCAGGCGCTTGCGTATTTCCGTAATGCTTTCCACTTCTTCCAGCGCAATCGGCGTGCGGCCTTCCAGCCGGAAATCGAGCAAATCGCGCAGCGCCACGGGTGGCAGGCGCCGCACAGCATCGGAATAGCGCTTGAAGGTCTGATAGCTTTCCGTCTCCACCGCGCTTTGCAGCGTGTGGATCAGCGTACCGTCGAAGGCATGCGCTTCACCACGGCGGCGGAGCTTGTAGAGCCCGCCAATCGGTAGCGTCACCGCGCCTTCAGCCCAAGCTTTTGCATGCAGCGCCAATACGCGACGCGCAATGCCGGAAAGCCCAATCCCGGAAATGCGCGAAGGCGTGCCCGGGAAAAACTCAGCCACCAGCGCGCGGGAAAGCCCGATCGCTTCGAAATTCATGCCGCCACGATAGGAAGACAAAACGCCAATGCCCATCTTGGACATGACCTTGAGCAGGCCCTTGTCCACCGCCTTCTTGTAGCGCCCAACCGCTTCACGCAAAGACATGGCGCCGAACAAGCCGCGCCGATGCCGATCCGCAATGCTTTCCTGCGCCAGATAGGCATTGACTGTGGTGGCACCGGCACCAATCAGCACCGCGACATAATGCACATCAAGGCTTTCCGCGACGCGGACATTGAGCGAGGTGAAGGTACGCAGCCCATTCTTCACCAGATGCGTCTGCACCGCGCCCACGGAAAGAATCATGGGGATCACGGCGCGTTCGGCGCATTGCGCTTCATCTG
>JAPLOJ010000060.1 GCA_026400795.1 Alphaproteobacteria bacterium | reverse complement strand
TCTTTGCGCGAACGCCGCGCCGAACCCAAGCTGGATTGGCGCCCACCCCGCGCCTGAACACGCGCCCCCTTGCGGGCAAGCCCCCGCCCCGGCTTGATGGGGGCGTCACATGGTTAGGAGTAAGCGGATGCGCGTCAGCGTGATCCAGATGAACCAGGGCAGCGACAAGGCCGCCAATCTGGCGCAGGCCGAGGCGCTGATCGAAGCCGCGATTGCCGGGGACCGGCCCGGGCTGGTCTGCCTGCCGGAAACCTGGACCAATCTGGGCGGTGGGCGAGATGCCCGCATGGCCGCCGCCGAAGTGCTGCCCTCACCGGGGGGCGAAGGCGGCCCCGCTTATGAGCTGCTGCGCGGCCTGGCCCGCCGGCACGGCATCACCATGCATGGTGGTTCGATCATCGAAAATGGTGGCGAGAAGCTGTTCAACACCACGCTGGTTTTCGGCCCGAATGGCGCAGAGATTGCGCGCTACCGCAAGATCCATTTGTTCGACATCACCGCCCCCGATGGCACAGGGTATCGTGAAAGCGCGCTTTATGGCGGCGGGCGCGATTTGGCGCTGTTTGATGCGGGCGGCATCCGCTTTGCCTGCACCATTTGCTACGATATCCGCTTTCCGGAATTGTATTTGGCGCTCAGGCAAATGGGCGCCGAGGCCATTCTGGTGCCATCCAACTTCACCCTGCAAACCGGCAAGGATCATTGGGAAGCGCTGCTGCGTGCGCGCGCGATTGATACGCAATGCTGGATCATCGCCGCCGCTTCCTTCGGACAATATGAAGAACGCGGCGCGCAGCGCAGTGTCTATGGCCATTCACTGATCGCAGACCCCTGGGGCCATGTGGTGGCAAAAGCAAGTGATGGCAAAGGCCACGCCACAGCGCGCATTGACCAGGCGCTGACCGCACGCGTGCGCCGCGACATGCCTTTGCTGGAACACCGTGCCGCTGCTGCGGGCTGGCCACGCGCATGAACGCCTTCGCGCCCCGCCATGTGACCATCCTGGCCGGGCAAAGTGCCGAGGCGCAAAAGGCCCGCGCCGCGCTGGTGGCGCGTTATGGCAGCGCGGCAGAAGAAGATGCGGAAGTGGTGGTGGCGCTTGGTGGCGATGGCTTCATGCTGGAAACGCTGCACCGCTTTCTGCGCCGGGGCCTTCCTGTTTATGGCATGAACAGGGGCAGCGTCGGCTTTCTGATGAATGATTATCGGGAAGATGATCTGCCCGCGCGGCTCGCTGCCGCGCAAACCGCAACCGTGCATCCGCTGCGTATGCTGGCAAGCCATAAGCATGGTGCGCCGGTAGAAGCGCTAGCGATCAATGAAGTCTCCCTGCTGCGTGAAAGTCGCCAGGCCGCCAAGATACGCATTCTGGTGGATGGCAAGGCGCGGCTGCCGGAATTGATTTGCGATGGCATCCTTGTCAGCACACCAGCCGGCAGCACCGCCTATAATCTTTCTGCCCATGGGCCGATTGTGCCTTTGAGTGCGAATCTGCTGCCACTGACGCCGATTTCCGCCTTTCGCCCGCGGCGCTGGCGCGGCGCGCTGTTGCCTTCAGATGCGACGGGCGTGTTCG
>JAPLOJ010000027.1 GCA_026400795.1 Alphaproteobacteria bacterium | reverse complement strand
CTTCCATCATCACGCGGCCGACGAAATCACCCCCGGCCACCACGGCGTTGAAAACGCCATCCACCCGCGCGATGGGGGCGGAGATCGGCACCATGCAGGGATGCACGCGCGCTGAAATACCGCCATCTTCGCGCCGCGCAATGCCAAGCAGTTTGATGCGATAACCAAGTTCCTCGGCGAGTGCGATATCAAGCGCCGAGACTTCGCGAATGCCTTCCACATGCACCGCGCTGAAATCCACTGGCCGGCCAAAGGCGAGTGCGGCCAGGATCGCGAGCTTATGCGCGGCATCAATGCCATCAATATCGCAGGATGGATCGGCTTCCGCATAGCCAAGCTTTTGTGCCTCAGCCAGCACTTCCGCGAATTCGCGCTTTTGTTCGCGCATCACGGTCAGGATGTAATTGCAGGTGCCGTTCAGAATGCCTGCGACACGCTGGATGCGATTGGCGGCCAAGCCTTCGCGCAAAGCCTTGATGGCGGGAATGCCACCGGCTACCGCTGCTTCAAAGGCAAGCGCCACACCACGCGCTTCAGACGCCTGCGCCAAGGCAGCGCCATGCACGGCAAGCAAAGCCTTATTCGCTGTCACCACATGCTTGCCGGCGGCAATCGCGGCCTGCACCAAATCGCGCGCCGGGCCTTCCGAACCGCCGATGCATTCCACCACGACATCCACTTGCGGATCGGCGGCGAGTGCCACCGGGTCTTCATACCAGCGCAGCCCCGAAAGGCTGATGCCGCGATCCCGGTTTCGTTCGCGCGCGGAAACGGCGGTGATGGCAATGGGGCGGCCAGCGCGCGCGGCGATGATATCGGCATTGGCGCGCAGCAATTTCACCACGCCGGCGCCAACCGTTCCAAGGCCGGCAACCGCAATCGCAAGGGGGCGGATCATGCATTCACCATATCAACTGAACTATCCTGCGGCGCGGCATTATCGCCACCCAGGAAGGTTTTGATGCCACGCAAAGCCTGGCGGATGCGGTGGCTATTTTCCACCAGCGCAATGCGCACATGTTCATCACCATGCTCACCAAAGCCAAGGCCAGGTGCCACGGCGACCTTCGCCTTTTCCAGCAGCAGCTTGGAAAACCCGACCGAGCCCAAATGCCGGAAACGCTCAGGGATTGGCGCCCATAGGAACATGGAAGCCTCAGGCGACGGCACATCCCAACCCGCGGCATGGAGCCCCTTCACCAACACTTCGCGGCGTTCCTTATACAGAACGCGCATTTCCTCAATGCAATCCTGCGGGCCATTCAACGCGGCGGTGGCGGCCACTTGGATAGGCGTGAAGGCACCGTAATCCAGATAGGATTTCACGCGCGCCAATGCCGCGATCAGCCGCGGATTGCCCGCCGCAAAACCCATGCGCCAGCCTGGCATATTATAGGTCTTCGACATTGAGGTGAATTCCACCGCGATGTCCTTCGCCCCTTCCACTTCCAGCACGGAAGGCGGCGGGGTGTCGCCGAAATAAAGCTCGGCATAGGCAAGATCGGACAGGATGAACAATTCATGCCGGCGGCAAAGGGCGACCAATTCGCGGTAGAATTCAATCGGTGCGGTCAGTGCAGTTGGGTTTGAAGGGAAATTGACAATCACCGCATTCGGTTTGGGGACGGAATGGCGCACGGCGCGGTCAATATGGCGCACGGCGCGGTCAATCGCCTCAAGCATCGCGTCATCGGGCGTATAGGGAATGCTGCGCACCGAAGCGCCGGCGATGATGAAGCCGAATTGATGGATGGGATAGGAAGGATTGGGCACCAGAATCGTATCGCCTGGGCTTGAGATGGCCTGCGCCAAATTCGCCAAGCCTTCCTTAGAACCAAGGGTCGCCACCACTTCCGTTTCAGGATCAAGCTTCACGCCAAAGCGCCGGTCGTAATAACCAGCCAAAGCCTTGCGCAGCCCCGGAATACCCTTGGACATGGAATAGCGATGGGTGCGCGGGTCCTGCACGGCTTCGATCAGCTTCGCCACAATATGCGGCGGTGTCGGCGTATCGGGATTGCCCATGCCAAGGTCAACAATATCCTCCGCCGCCGCGCGCGCCTTGGCCTTGGCGGCATTCACCTCGGCAAAGACATAGGGCGGCAGGCGCCGGATACGGTGGAAATCCTCGGTCATGGCTTCAGTCTCGATGATTAAGGGGATGTCTTATAGACCAGCCCGTCACGGCCGGCGAGGCGCTTCACGCAAAACAGGTGGCGGCGGGGGGCCGGCGGGGGCCAGCACGGGCGGGGCAGGGATGCCGGCGGGGGCGAGGACCGGCGGGGCGGGAATGCCGGCCGGTTCCGGGGCGGCTTGTTGCGGCGTGCTTGGCGCGACAGGCGGAGCCGGAGCCGCGATGGCCGGGGCAGGGATAGCCATGCCCGCCAAAGCCGGGGCCAAAGCGGGGGGCGGTGGCCCCAAGCGCGGTACGGCGCCGGGCAAGGCGCCGAGGGGTTCGCGGCTTGCGTCCCTTTGCTGCACCAGCCCGGCGGCCAAAGCCTCGCGCGTTGCCGTATCCGGGATCTCCGGCCGGGGCGGCACGGTGCCCAGATTGGGAAAGGGCACGCCGGCGCCAGGCGGGGCGGTGCGGCCTTCTGTCTCTGGCCCCCAGGCGCGATCCCAGAATTTCGCCACCGCTTGGCCCGGTTCCGTCTGGCAGCCGGCAAGCAGCAGCGCCAACAGCGCGCAAAGCTGTGCTTGATTGGCCCTGCGCCGCCACCTAGGTTGAGGATTGGTTCCGGTTGTCTCGCGATGCTCGCTCATGCGCCCCTGCCTGCCATAGGGGTAGCCTGAAACGAGCGTGGCGCGAAGCGCCGGTCAGAAATTTGCCAGGAAGTCCCGATGGCCGAAAGCGACCCGCCCCATTTCCGCCTGCCCGACCCGGCGCTGGTCAGCCGTACCATGGCCGATGTGGCGGAACGCAGCCAGCGCATCGTCGCGGATTT
>JAPLOJ010000159.1 GCA_026400795.1 Alphaproteobacteria bacterium | reverse complement strand
GGCTTGCTGCGCTGGCCGGTGAAATTCCTGATCCCGCTGGGCTTTGGGCTGCTAACGCTGCAAGGCATTTCGGAACTCATTAAGCGCGTTGCCGCGTTGCGGGGCTATGACATCCCCGACCTTGAAGCCCATTACGAGAGGCCAGTGCAATGATACCTTTGGAGTGGATGCCGCCCCTGATGTTCGCGGGGCTGGTGGTATTCTTGATTATTGGCTTTCCGGTGGCCTTTTCGCTCGCGTCTGTGGGTCTGTTCTTCGGCATGATTTCCATGGCGCAGGGCTTTTTCACCCTGGACTTCATGCAAGCCATACCGGGGCGCATTTTCGGCAGTATCCTGGCCAATGATTTGCTGCTCGCCATTCCCTTCTTCACGCTCATGGGCGCGATCTTGGAGAAATGCGGGCTGGCGGAAGACATGCTGGAAAGCATGGGGCAGTTGTTCGGCCCGATGAAGGGCGGCCTTGGCTATTCGGTCATTATCGTGGGCTTTATCCTGGGCGCCATTACCGGCACCGTGGCCGCGCAGGTAATTGCCATGGCAATGATCACCATGCCGGTGATGATGCGCTATAATTATAATATCCGATACGCGACCGGCGTGCTCGCGGCATCCGGCACCATCACGCAGTTGGTGCCGCCTTCGCTGGTGCTGGTGGTGTTGGCTGACCAGTTGGGCAAGTCCGTGGGCGATATGTACCTCGGCGCCTGGGGGCCTTCGCTTCTGCAAATCGCGCTTTTCGCGCTTTATACCTGGTTCCTGACAATCATCCGGCCGCAGGATTTGCCGCCGGTGCCGCGCACCCTTACGGGCCGGCCGCTGCTGATTAAATGCATGTGGGGCATCATCCCCGCTGCCGTGCTGATCTTCCTTGTGCTCGGCACCATCATGCTCGGTCTGGCGACGCCCACCGAAGCCGGTGCGCTGGGTACGGTTGGTGCCATCATCCTGGCCGTGTTGCGCAATACAAAAATGACCAAGATGGATCAGACGGCCTATGCCACCGGGTTGATCGCCGTAGCCGGCTGTCTGGTCGCTGCCTATACGGTCGGCATGAAGACTGTGCCGTTTCGCATCAGCTTCTCCGTATTCTTTGCAGCGGTCATTTGGCTCTGCTGGCGTGCCTGGCAGGACAAGCCCCTGCATGATTTGATTGTGGAAGGCATGCGCGCCACCATGCGCATCACCTCCATGGTCGCATTCATCGTGGTGGGGGCGACCTGCTTTTCCATCGTCTTCGCCGGCGTGGATGGTAATCTTTGGGTGGAACATGGGCTGACCAGCCTGCCAGGCGGCGTTTGGGGCTTCCTGATCGCGGTCAATCTGCTGGTCTTCTTCCTGGCCTTCTTCCTCGATTTCTTCGAAATCGCCTTCATCATCGTGCCCATGCTGGCGCCAGTGGCGCAGAAGCTGCTGACCCCGGTTGTGGGTGCGGATGCGTTCGGTGTGATGCTCTGCGTGAATATGCAGACCAGCTTCATGCATCCGCCCTTCGGCTTTGCGCTGTTCTATCTCCGCAGCGTGATCCCGAAATCCATCAGCAGCGCGGATATCTATTGGGGCGCCCTGCCTTGGGTGGGCTTGCAGCTCATCATGGTGGCAATCGTGATCTTCATGCCGATTACCGTGACCTTCTTCCTTGATAAACCGCACGGTATTGACCCCAATACCGTCAGGATTGAGGTCGCACCGCCACCCGAGGAGGATGATCTACCACCGCCAAGCTTCGGGCCACCAAGGTAAATCCTGGCCAGGCCCGCGACGCAAAACCCCATGGCGAACTGCCATGGGGTTTTTCTTTGGGCTCAATAGAGCGTGTTGCGTTCACATGGGTTCACGCAACCCGCTCTACATCGTTGTTTTTCGAGCATCTTCACACGTTCAGATGATTCCATCTGAACGTGATCTGCTCTCGGGCAACAAAAATCCGGTCAGGTGCTACCACCTGACCGGTTCCAAAAAACCAACTACGCGGCTGGATCAAATGCGATTGGCAGCCGACATCCTGTGCATGAAGCTGTCGAAACTGCCCTCTGCAACACGGAACCACGCGACGTTATCGGGACGGAAGGCCTTCAGGCTGTCCAGCATCCGCTTGAAGGGGGCGTTCTGGGCGGCAACTTCATCATAATACTGCCAGCACTCATCATAACAGGCCTGCAGAACAGGTGTCGAGAAGGGCTTCAGCTGCGTACCGCCAGCAAGCAGACGTTTCATGGCCTGCGGGTTCAGCGCATCGTATTTCGGCACCATGGAGGCGGTGACGAGCCCAGCGGCGGCTTCGATCATGGATTGATAGATCTTGGGGATAGAATTCCAGGCCCGTTCGTTGATGAACAGCGTGCCGCAGGACGCGCCTTCCCACCAGCCGGGATAATGATAGAAGCGCGCGACCTTGTTGAAGCCGAGCTTTTCATCATCATGCGGCCCGACCCATTCGGCGCCGTCAATCGTGCCGCGTTCCAGCGCGGGATAAATATCGCCAGCGCCAATCTGCTGCGGCACCACGCCAAGGCGGCGCAGGATATTGCCGGCAAAGCCACCCACACGGAATTTCAGGCCGCGCAGATCTTCAACCGTGTTGATTTCCTTGCGGAACCAGCCGCCCATCTGGCAGGCCGTGCCGCCGAAGGTAAAGGACCGAACGCCAAGCGGGCGATAGAAGTCATTGATCAATTCATGACCGCCGCCAAAGCGCAGCCAGGAATAATATTGCCGCTGGTTCAGGCTGAAGGGCAGGCCCGTTTCGAACACGAAGGACGGGTCTTTGCCGAAATGGTAATAGGCCGCGTCCTGGCCGCATTCCACCGTGCCATTCTGCACCGCATCATAAACCTGCAGGGCGGGTACGATTTCGCCTGCAGCAAAAATACGGATCTGGAATTTGCCATCGGACATTTCATTGATGGCTTTTGCGAATTGCTCGGTCCCGCCGAACAGCGTATCGAGCGATTTCGGGAAGGCCGAGGTATGGCGCCAACGGATTTCCGGCATGGCCTGAGCCAGCGCCGGCGTGGCAAGAGCGGTGGCGGCAACGGCGGTGGTGCCAAAGCCTGCCTGTTTGATGAAATTACGACGTTCCACTGCGGGAAGCTCCCTGTGCGAAAAGGTTGAGCAAAACTATCCAGCGCCCTTGTCCCGAGGCTTGGAAGATGAAGCTTTTAATATGTAACAGCGCCTCAGGAAAGCCAAAAATCTTCAACCCGGACGTCAATGCCCCGATTTCACCCCGGTCGGCACGGTAGTCAGCCGATCCACCAGGGCGATGCCGATCGCGGAGAGGATGAAGATGGTGTGGATGATGGTCTGCCACATGATGCCCGTTTCGGTGAAGGCGGCATTGGGCGAGCCAAGATTGCCAGCCTCGATAAAGGTCCGCAGCAAATGGATTGAGGAAATGCCCACAATCGCCATGGCCAATTTGATCTTCAACACGCTGGCATTCACATGGCTCAGCCATTCCGGCTGATCCGGGTGTCCGGCAAGGTTCAAGCGCGAAACAAAGGTCTCGAACCCGCCGACAATCACCATGACCAGCAGATTGGCGATCATCACCACATCAATCAGGCCAAGGACGATCAGCATGATTTGCTGTTCGGAGAAGGTCGAGGCATCCAGCACCAAATGGGTCAATTCCTTGAGGAATTTATAGACATAGACGCATTGCGCGACGATCAGCCCCAGATAGAGCGGCAATTGCAGCCAGCGCGACCCGAAGATCAGCGCGGCTAGGGGGCGAAGCGGCTTAAGGTCGTCAGGATTGGCCATGGGGGTCCTCGGCAAGCTTTCGGGTCGCCGCTGTCATAGGGCGGCCTTGCGGAAATGTCAGCAGGGCGACCCCTGGCCCCAATGCTCTGAAGCTGGCTAAATGCGGTGATGAATCACTGGCTCTTCGCCCTTGGCGCCACCATGCTGATGCAAATGGTCGCCTCCTTCATGGGCCAAAGCCTGCCGGTGATCGCGCCGCTGATCATGGCAAGCACGGGGTTGGCGCCGGAACGGGTCGGCAATCTTTCTTCCCTGACTGCGCTTGCGACCGTGCTTTATCTGATGATTGGCGGTGTGTTTCTGGCGCGCATGGGGCCGGTGCGCATGCTGCAATTGGGCACTGCTGTGGCGGTGACGGCGCTGCTGGTGGCAAGCCTGGGTCAGGCTTGGGCAATATTCCTGGCGGCCTTCATGCTCGGGCTTGGCTATGGGCCAACACCGCCCGCCGGCAGCCGCATGTTGGCGGCAACCGCGCCGCCTGCGCATCGTTCACTGATTTTTTCAATCAAACAGGCCGGGGCGCCAGCCGGTGGCGCGCTTGCAGGGCTGATCGCGGCGCCCGTGGCACTCGCCTATGGCTGGCCGGCGGCACTGATGCTTGCCTTCGGCTTTGGCGTACTGGCCATATTGGTGATCCAACCGCTGCGCCCAGCTTTCGATGCGGAGCGCAATCGCGCGCAGCGGTTAAACTTACATGACATTTTTTCAGCGCGCGCCATCAGCGCCCTATTGGCAACATTCAAACAGAACCCGATGCTGAAGCGCGTCACGGCGTTATCGGTTTCCTTCGCTATTTGTCTGGGCTGCCTGTTTTCCTTCACCGTCACCTGGCTTGTCGAAAAGCGTAATTTCGATCTGGTGCTGGCGGGCAGCGTTTTTGCGGGCATGCAATTCGCCGGGGTGGTGGCGCGCATTCTGTTGGGCTGGGTGGCGGACCGAACGGGCAATGCTTTGGCCAATCTGGTGGCGCAGGGCTTTGCTGCGGGCTGCGCCATTCTTGCATTGGCGCTGTTGCCGGCGGATGCCGGTTTCTGGCCGCTGGCGCTGATATGCGTGCTGACGGGCTTTTTCGGCGCTTCCTGGAATGGGATTTCGCTGGCGGAAGTCGCGCGGCTTGCGCCCCCCGGCAAGGTTGCGGATGCGACCGCGGGTTCGACGATTTTCATCTTTCTCGGCTATGTCGCGGGGCCTTCGATTTTCGCGACTCTGGTCAGCCTGACTGGAAGCTGGGCCTTGCCGCAAATCCTTATGGCAGCGCAGCTTTTGCTGGTCTCGGCGCTGGTTGGGCTAACGCTCAGGAAGCCCAGTTAGGGGGGCGCTTTTCCTTGAAAGCGGCAATGCCTTCGCGCGCTTCATCGCCGGAGGCACAACGCGCAAAGGCGACCGCCCCGGCTTCCGCGTAGCCATCGGGCGAAAGTGGGCCAAGGGCTGCGATCAGCTTCTTGGTTTCCGCCAAGGCACGCGGCGCGCCCTGCCGACAATCCGCAATCACCGAAGCGACAGCGGCTTCCAAAGCGGGCGCATCGGCCACCATCTGATGCACCAGGCCAATGCGCGCGGCTTCAGGCGCGTCAATCACATTGCCTTGCAGCACCATGCGCGCGGCATTGCTGCGGCCCATGCGCCGCACCATCCAAGGCAGGATTTGCGCTGGCACCAGGCCGCGCTTGGCTTCGGGCGCGGCGAAGCGCGCATCAGCGGTCGCAATCGCGATATCAGCCGCGCAAAGCCAGCCGAGCCCGCCGGCATGGGCCGAGCCCTGCACAGCGGCAATCACAACCTGCGGAAGGTTGCAAAGCCTGACGAAACGCTGCCCCGTCGCGTGGTTGCGTTGCTGCGCGGCGGCAAGCCGTTCTGCCTCGGTCCCTTGAGAGCCCACTTCGGTCAGATCAAGCCCCGCGCAGAAATGCCCGCCAGCGCCTGAGAAGATGATGATGCGCGCGGAGGTGTCTTTCTCCAGCGCATCAAGTGCGGCAT
>JAPLOJ010000423.1 GCA_026400795.1 Alphaproteobacteria bacterium | reverse complement strand
GGCGTCACATAGCCAGGCGCGAAGCCCGCCGTGACAATCCCCTTGGCGCCGGCAGCGACAAAGGCATCAATCGCCGCACCATCCGCGCCAGCATAGCAATAGGCAATATCCACGCGCGGCAGCGCATCCAACCCGCGCACATCAAATTCCGTATCAGGCGCGATCTTGCGGATGGGCTTGCGGTACCAGGCAATCATATCGCCATCGGCATGACCAAGCACCCCGAAATCCGCGGTGCGGAAGGTTTGCATGCGCAGTGTGGAGGTTTTCGTCACATCGCGCGCCGCCTGAATTTCATCATTCAGCAGTACCAGCGCGCCCAAGCCCCGCGCGCCCGGATCGGCCGCCACACGAATGGCATTGACGATATTCATCGGCCCATCGCCCGAAAGCGCAGATGCCGGGCGCTGCGCACCGACCAGCACGACGGGGATGGAAATCTTCAGCGTGAGCGAAAGGAAATAGGCGGTTTCCTCAAGGCTCGCCGTGCCATGCGTGATGACAATGCCAGCAAGCCCAGGGTCTTCCCCCGCAAGCTTGTGACAAAGCCCAAGCAATTCCTTCCATTCCGGCCAGGCCAATTGCGTAGAGGGAATGGCGCGGAAGGGCACTGGCACAACATCGGCGACCAGTGCTGCCTCGGGGATGCGCGCCAGCAGCCCATTCACATCCAACACAGTGCCATTAGCCAGGTAATCCAGGATATCGAGCGGGCCCGTCCCCATGGAGGAAATGGTGCCCCCCGTGCCAATCACGGCAACACGCGGCTTCATGCCGCCACCCCTGGTGCTGCGGCGCTTAGTCTTTCAATCACATGATCCACGGTCATGACATCTCCAAAAATATTCCAAAAAGCGCCGAGTGAGGCGTTATGTTCAGCATCATTCATGGCGGCATTGGCATCAGCTACCATGATGGTACGAAAATCCAGCATCATCGCATCCCGCGCGCTGCTTTCGCAGCACACATTGGTCACCGTACCCCCAATCAGCACGGTATCGAAACCCCGAGCACGCAGCCGCGCAGGCAGATCGGAAGACCCCTGGATGAAGGCGCTGAAACGGCGCTTCAGCACCTTCTCATCCTCGGGTTGCACATCAAGGCTCGGCCACAGCGCGTGGCCTGGGCTGCCTTCTGTCATGGCCGCGACGCGCCGCGCGCGGGAAGCTGGTGTGGCCATGCGCTGCATGACACTCCAACTTGTGTCGCAGGAAGCGTCATGGGTGTTTTGTATCCAGAACACCGCGCCGCCTGCCTGGCGCAAGGCAGCCGCCAGGCGATTGATGGCCGGGACGATATGCTCCGCCATGGGGCAGCAGGCATGGCTGATGGTGGGATCCATGAAGCCCAGCTGCATATCAATCACCACAAAGGCGGTGCGGGCAGGGTCAAGATCATTGAAGGGATGCGCCGTGCCGCAGCGCGCTTCGACGCGGGCGATGATCTCGGGCGGGATGGCAAGCTTGTGCATGGGTTCTCCAGAGGGTTCGGGGCCAAACTGGTCCAGCAATCCCCATGCCCAGCCTAATCAGCCTTGCGGTCCAGCACCGCGGTGGTGAGGCGCGACACGCAGGCAAGCTTGCCATTGGGCCGATGGATTTCCGTCTGCCAGACCTGGGTGCGGCGGCCGAGATGGAGCGGGCGGCAGAGCGCGGTTACCGTTTCGCCCTCTGGCACGGCAGAAACGTGATTGGCATTTACCTCCAGCCCGACGGCCTGTTGGCCTTCGGGCAGGGTCAGGGTGGTAGCAATGCTGCCTAAAGTTTCAGCAAGTACGACCGAGGCGCCCCCATGTAATATGCCATAAGGCTGCACATGGCGCCGATCCACCGGCATTTCCGCGCGGATGAAATCAGCGCCCACTTCCAGAATGCGGATGCCAAAGGCTCCGGGCAGGCTATTCGCCAGCCGGGCTTCAATCGCGTCAGGGGTTGCGGGGCGTTTCCAGATGGGCATGCCTGATCTTTCTGCGGGGCGTTTCTGGCGTAGTTTCTCGCAGCCCGAAGCCGGAAAGGAAAGCTGCCCTTGCCATCACCCACCCCAAAACCATTTCTGCATTTGAAATCTTGGTGTTTCATCATAAGATTAAGGCCTCTGCACCGGGCCTCGCGCAAGCTTTCAGCGCAATAATGCCCGCGAAGCCAAAGGCGGGTACTTGCGCATTCTGCTCGATATGTCGCGATTGATTTCCGGCACAGGCCGCCCTGCGCCGACCGGTATTGATCGCGTGGAGCACGCCTATGCGCGCCATTTTCTCGCCCGCGACCCGGCCCGCGTGACCTTCCTGATGAGTGGGCCTTTCCTGCCCCCGGTGGCGCTGCCCCATGCCCTGGTGGCGGGCTTGCTCGAAGCGCTTCAGGCGCTTTGGCAAGGTGCGCCGCAGGCGGAGTCCGCCTGGCGAGAGGCCCGCCGGTTGGCGCGGCAAGCCCGGGCCTGGCACTTTCTCGGGCGTGGCCGCGGCGCCTTGCGGCAGGCGCTGGATGGCGCTGAGCCCGTGCTGCATTTGCTGGTTTCTCATCGCGGGGCGGATCGCCCTGGCCCTATCCTGGCGCTGAAGCGCCAAGGCGCGCGCTTCATCCCCTTTGTGCATGACCTGATCCCGATCACCCATCCGGAATACGCCCCGCCACGGAGCACCAGGCGCCATCAACGCCGGCTGCAAAGCTTTGCCACCCTGGCCGATGGCATCATCGTCAATTCCGCCGCAACCGGCGCGGCTTTAGCGCCCTATCTGGCGGCAGCGGGCGCGCGCGGGCCCATTCCCGTGCTGCCGGCGCCGCTCGGCCTTGATCCTGTGCTACCCGATAGCGGCTATGCCCGCCCGGCAGGGCCTTATTTCCTTTGCCTTGGCACCATTGAACCGCGCAAGAATCACCTACTGTTATTGCATCTTTGGCGCGATTTGGCGGAAACCCTGGGTGATGCCGCGCCGAAGCTGGTCCTGATCGGCCGTCGCGGCTGGGAGAATGAGAATATCCTGGACATGCTGGAACGCTGCCCCGCCCTTTCGGGCAAGGTGATTGAACATGCCGGCCTGCCCGATGCGGCTGTGGCGGGTTTGCTGCGAGGCGCCAGGGCGCTGCTTTTTCCGTCTTTCGCGGAAGGCTATGGCCTGCCCCTGGCGGAAGCGCTCGCGCTTGGCGTTCCGGCCATTTGTTCCGACCTGCCGGCCCTGCGGGAAGTTGGCGGGGAAGCGCCGGATTATCTCGATCCGCTGGATGGCCCCGGTTGGCGCCGGCTGATCCTGGATTACGCGGCCCCGGACAGTGGGCTGAGGCAGGCGCAAATCGCGCGGCTTGCCGCCTGGTCCGCGCCAAGTTGGGATGCCCATTTCGCCCTGGTGGACCCCTGGCTGGAAGCTTGCGCCAACGCGGCCCCACGCACGGCGACGGAAGCCTCGCTTGCCTTGTCCGCCATGGCGCCCGCCCCTACGGCGCTTGCGCCCCAAAGCCTGCCGCGCGGCTGAACGCCCATGCGCCGCGCCCCTCTTCGCCCGAAAGCCAGCGCGCCTGAACCCATCGCCATCATTGGCGCGGCGGCTAGGCTGCCTGGCGCGGCTGATCTTGCCAGCTTCGCCGCGCTTTTGCGCGAAGGTGTGGATGCGGTCACCGAAGTGCCGGAAGACCGGTTCGAAAAAGTGCGTTGGCATCATCCCCGCCCTGGCGAGGCAGGGCGCAGCTATAGTTTCGCTGCCGGCATAATTGGCGACATCAAGGGCTTTGACGCCGAAGCCTTCGGCCTTTCCCCGCGAGAGGTCGCGGAAGCCGATCCCCAGCAGCGCCTTCTGCTGGAAGTGACGCGCGATGCCTTTGAGGATGCGGGGCTGCGCCCCGAAAGCCTCGCCGGGCGCAATATCGCGGTCTTTGTTGGTGGTTCTTCCACCGATTTCGCCGAGTTGCGTCTGGATGATCCCGCCGCCGGTGACCGCTTCCACATGACAGGTAACGCGCTTTCCATCCTGTCCAACCGGATCGGCCATGTGTTTGATTTGCGCGGCGGCGCGCAAACCATTGACACCGCCTGTTCGTCTTCACTGGTCGCGCTACATCTGGCCGCGCGCGCGCTGGCCGATGATCCCGGTTTGGAAGCCGCCGTGGTGGGCGGCGTCAATCTGCTGCTTTCCCCTTATGCCTTCATCGGCTTTTCTCGCGCGGGCATGCTTTCCGCCCGCGGCCGCTGCCAGGTGTTTGACGCAGCGGCGGATGGCTATGTGCGGGCGGAAGGGGCGGGTGTTGTCATTCTGCGCCGCCTTGCCGATGCCAAAGCCGCGCATGAGCCAATCCGCGCGCTGCTGCTTGGCACCGCGAGCAATACAGCGGGGCGCACCATCGGCATTTCACTGCCCAAGCGCGATTCGCAGGCCGCTTTGCTGAAAGGCCTGATTGAAAAAAGCGCTGTGGATCCGGATCGTTTTCTTGCCTT
>JAPLOJ010000160.1 GCA_026400795.1 Alphaproteobacteria bacterium | reverse complement strand
CAACCCCATCGCCGCCGCCTTTCCGCGCCGCGCCGCGCCGCCGCTGGTCATTGACATGGCGCTGTCCGAGGTAGCGCGCGGCAAGATCATGGTCGCCGCAAAGGAAGGCCGCCCCATTCCGGAAGGCTGGGCGGTGGATGCCGAAGGCCGCCCCACCACTGATGCCAAGGCCGCGCTATCGGGCGCCATGCTCGCCATGGGCGGCACCAAGGGCGCCTTGCTCGCGCTAATTGTCGAATTGCTTTGCGTGGCGCTGACAGGTGCGGCGTTCGGCTTTGAAGCCGATAGCTTCTTCCAGGATGAGGGTAATCGCCCGCGCTTGGGCCAGGCGCTGCTGGTGATAGACCCCGGCGCCCTTGCTGGTGCGGATGGCTTCGGCGCGCGGATCGAAACGCTGATCGCCGCCATGCTGGCCGATGAGGGTGTGCGCCTGCCCGGCGCCAGGCGCGATGCGCAAAGCGCGCGTGCCGCCGCTGATGGGTTGGAAGTCGCCGATGCCGTGATCGAAAAAATCAAGGCACTCGCAACGCCATGAGCAAAGCCCAGGAACCGGACCTGCATTGCGGCCCTGCCGCCGTGGCCGCGCTTTTCGCGCATCGGCCCAGCGATGTGATGCGGTTTTTCTACACACCCATGCGCCGCCAGGAAGCGGGCCCATTATGCGCGGCGCTGGCGAAGCGGCGCTTGCCTTATCGTGAAGTCCCGCCCGAGGAATTGCAGCGCATCGCCGGCACCGTGCATCATGGTGGCATGGTGGCGGTGGCGCGGCCACGCGGTGTGACCTTGTTGGACGTAGCCAACCTGCCGCCGCTGCTTTGGGCCGCGCCCGTGTTGCCCATTCTGGATGGCATCGGCAATCCGCATAATCTTGGTGCCATTGCGCGATCAGCGGCATTTTTCGGCTGCAAGGCGCTGGTGATATCGGGCGACCAACGCCAGGCGCGGCTTTCCGACGCTGCCTTGCGTACAGCCGAGGGCGGGCTGGAGGCGCTGGCCGTGTTTCAGGCGCCCGATCTGCCTGCTTTGCTACGCGCCCTTGCGCCACACATGCTGAGCCTGGCCGCCGTGGCGCGTGATGGTGAAGCGCCGGAAGCCCTGCCGCGCGGGCGCCCCTTCGCCCTGGTACTCGGCAATGAGGAAAAGGGCCTCGCGCAGGGGAGCGTCGCCGCCTGCGCGGCGCGCGTCACGCTGCCGGGCTGCGGGGCGGTCGAAAGCTTGAATGTTTCGGTCGCAGCCGCGGTGCTGATCCATGCGCTCTGGCGCTGATGGTCACGCCCTGAAATGCTTGCGAAAACCTCGCAAAGCTGCGCTTGGTAGCAGGTGAAATGACCAAAGCCGCCCTGACATTGCGCCCCGCACCGGAAGGTCGAACGCTGCTGTTTACCGGTAGGTTGGATGCCGCCGGTGCTGCTGCGCTCTGGCCCGCCATGACGCGTGCGCTGGTGGAAAAGCCCAAGGCGATTGATCTTTCCGGGGTGAAGTTGCTCGATAGCGCCGGCGCCATTCTGGTGCTGCGCGCGGGGGATGATGTGCCGGTGCTGGGCGCGGCGCCCGATGTGCTCGCGGTATTGGAACGCAACCGCACGGCGTTGAAAGCGGCACCGCTGCCCGTGGAACCGCCGCGCGACTTCGCGCCCATCACTGCCGTCGGCGGCGCGGTGTTTGGTGGCATCCAGGTGGCACTTTCCGGCATTGCCTTTGCCGGGGAAGCTTTGGTCGCCGCCCTTCGCGTGATGTTCCGCCCGCGCATGTTTCGCGGTGCTGAATTCCTGCGCCATTTGGATGAGATCGGGCTGCGCGCCTTTCCGCTGACATTGCTGCTGGGTTTTCTGATCGGGATGATCCTGGCTTATCAATCCTCCATCCCACTCAAGCGTTTCGGTGCGGAAATTTTCGTGCCCAACCTTGTCGGCATTTCGCTGCTGCGCGAATTGGGGCCGCTGCTGGCCGGCGTGGTGCTGGCCGGGCGCACGGGTTCCGCCTTCGCTGCCGAACTCGGCACCATGACGGTGAATGAAGAAGTGAATGCTTTGCGCATCATGGGCATTGACCCGATGGTGATGCTGGTACTGCCGCGTATTCTGGCGGGGATATTGGTGATGCCCGCGCTGACATTGGTGATGAACCTGGCCGGGCTTACTGGCATGACGGCGGTGATGCAGAGCCTGGGCTTTCCCTGGAGCGCAGTTTCCAACCAATTACAATATTGGCTCAGCCTTGGAGATTTGATGGGCGGCCTGTTCAAATCCGCCTGCTTCGGCCTGGTGATCGCGGCCATTGGCTGCCGCGCCGGGCTTTCTGCGGGCTTCGGCCCGCGCGCGGTGGGTGACGCCGCAACGGCGGCCGTGGTGGGCGGCATTGTCGCGATTGTGGCCATGGATGGCGTTTTCGCCATTCTGTTCTTCAGGCTTGGCATATGAAGGACGAAACCGTCATCCGCGTCGAGAATTTGGCCGTCAGCTTCGGCCCGCGCACCATTTTCAAGGACGTCAGTTTTGAGGTGAAGCGCGGTGAGGTCTTCATCATCCTGGGTGGTTCTGGCTGCGGCAAATCCACCTTGCTCAAGGCGCTGATCGGCATTGTACCCATCGCCGCGGGCAGCGCCGAAATCCTGGACGTTGATCTGGCGCAAGCGGATGCGGAAGGACGTATTGCATTGCTGCAAAGGATTGGCGTCATGTGGCAATCCGGCGCGCTTTTCGGCAATATGACGCTCTCCGAGAATGTGGAATTGCCCTTGGAAGAACACACGGATTTGCCGCGCCCGGCGCGGGAAGCATTGGCGCGCGCCAAGCTTGGCCTGGTTGGGCTTGGCGATGCGGCGGGCTTGCTTCCGGCCGAGATTTCCGGCGGCATGGCCAAGCGCGCGGGCATTGCGCGTGCCATGGCGCTTGACCCGCCCCTGCTGATTTTGGATGAGCCCTCGGCCGGGCTTGACCCCATCACCTCAGCGGGTTTGGACAAGCTAATCCTGGATATTGCGCGCAGCACTGGCACCACCTTCGTGGTAGTAACCCATGAATTGCAATCCATTCTGGCCATTGGGGATCGCTGCATCATGCTGGATAAGGAAGCGCAAGGCATGATCGCGACAGGCAAGCCACGCGAATTGCGCGATACCGGCACGCACCCAACCGTGCGCGCCTTCTTCCGCCGAGAGGCTGCCTGACATGGCGAAACCGCCCAATACGTTATTTCTCCGCGTCGGTCTGCTGGCGCTTTCCGCCATTGCGCTGGCGATTGGCTTCGTTGTTTACCTGACGGCAGGGCAATTCGGCACTAAATCGGATTACTTCGAAACCTATGTCGGTGAATCGATTGTGGGGCTTGATGTCGGGGCAGCGGTGCGCTTTCGCGGCGTGCAGATTGGGCGCGTGACGGAAATTTCTCTTGCCGCTGCTGTCTATGATGTTCCGGAAGCGCGCGCCAATCGCTATGCGATGCAATTGGTGGTCATTCGCTTTGCGGTGGAACGCACGCGCGTGGCGCGCATTACCTCCCTGGAAGACATGATTGCGGGGGGGCTCCGCACACGTATCGCTTCCCAGGGGATTACGGGTGTCACCTATCTGGAAATTGATATTCTGGACCCCGCGCGTTATCCGCCCATTCAGGTACCCTGGAAGCCGCGATACGATCATATTCCGGCTGTGCCCTCCACCATCACCCAAGTGACCAGTGCCGCCGAGCAAATCATGCGGCGCCTGGAAGCGCTGGATATTGAGCGGCTGATCAATAACGCCGCTGGGCTGATGGGGGATCTTCGGCGCCAGGTAACCGATGGGGAAGTGGCGACCACGTTGCGCGAAGCCGGCGAAACCCTGGCGGAAATCCGCACTGAACTCCGCAAGGTAAGGCTTGAGGATACGGCGGCGGAACTGCGCGGCGCTATTGCAAATATGGGTGATGCCGGGCGCAGCGCACAGGAATTGCTGGCAAG
Source organism: Alphaproteobacteria bacterium (assembly GCA_026400795.1). GTDB lineage: Bacteria > Pseudomonadota > Alphaproteobacteria > Acetobacterales > Acetobacteraceae > Neoroseomonas. The sequence goes on along the minus strand of JAPLOJ010000160.1, from coordinate 7,633 downwards.
CCGCGAATTGCGTGACGCGCTGGTGCGTATCCCTGCCGCTGTCACCGCGCTTGAACAGACGCTCCGTACCGCGCGCGGCACCACCGTAGATCTGCAGGCCGATTTGTCGCCGCTGATGCGCGATTTGCGATCCTCGGTCGCCAATCTGCGCGACACAACGGAAGCGCTGCGGCGCAGCCCTTCGCAAACCCTTCTCGGCGCGCCGCCGCCGCCGCCCAATCGGGATCGCCGCTGACATGAAAACCTTGCATCGCCGTGCCCTGCTGCTGGCAGCACCTTTCCTTGCTTCCGCCTGTTCCGTGCTGCCGGAACGGCCTTATCAGGAAGTGCTGCGCTATGCGCTGGAACCGCGCCGGCAGGGGGAAGGCTGGCGCGGCAAGGGGCGGCGGCTTTTGCTGCTACGCACGCTGCGCGCACCGCCGGCGCTGGATGTGCGTGGCCTCCGCAGTGTGCGCCCAGATGGCACGGAGGAAATTGATTTCTACGCCGAATGGATCGCGCCGCCAGCGGAAGCTGCGGAACAGGCGCTACGCCGCTGGCTGATTGACGCGCGGCTTTTCGCTGCTGTGCTGGCGCCGGGCAGCCGCGCCAATGCTGATCTGGTGCTGGAAGGTGAATTGACGCGGCTGGTCGCCAATCGCGCCACGGGGCAAGCGGAAGCGGAATTGAATTTCGTGTTGATTTCCGAACGCGAAGCCTCATCCCGCGTGTTGGGACAGATGCTCAGCACTGGGACGGCGGCTTTGCCCAGTGGCGCCTTGCGCCCAGATCAGGCGGCGGCGGCGATGAATGCCGCGCTCGGCAATGCTTTCGGATCGCTGGAACAGGCGCTGTCGCGCTACGCCTGACCCTGCCGGCGCCGCGCGCGGCGAAACGCATACACCAGATGCAGCCCATAGGCCGCGATGGAACCACCCACCACCACCCAGGCGAGTGGTTCCACCCAATGCTGCACCCTGTCGTAATGGTCTTCCAGCATATAGCCGGCGATGGCGAGAAAGCTCAGCCAAATCGCTGAACCAATCGCGGTCCAGACATAAAACACGCCGCGCGGAATAAGCACCATGCCGGCGGGGATGGAAATGATGGTACGAATGCCAGGCAGCATGCGCCCAAAGCACAGCGCGACAGGCCCCCAGCGCTTCAGCGTGCGTTCCGCCCGGTCCATATCTTCGGTTTCAAAGGCAAACCATTTGCCATAGCGCGCGACCAGCGGGCGGATGCGTTCCATCCCGAACCAGCGGCCAATTTCATACCAGAAGGCATTGCCCACCAGCGTGCCCAAAACAGCGACGATGATGGTGCCGATCAGTGAGATATCGCCACGCGCGGCAGCGAAGCCCGATGCCGCCATGATGATTTCGGATGGGATGGGCGGGAAGATGTTTTCCGCCACCATCAGCACGAATACGCCAAGCAGCCCGGTTTCCGCGACCTGGCGCGCCACCCATTCGAACATTCAATCCACCTTGAAAATCAGCAGCGTGAGCCAGCGCCCGCGCACGTAATTGAGCCCCGTGACAGAACCGACATCACGCGGCGTCATGCCACGTTCTGCCGCCGCCGCGCGAAAGGCGGCTTCCTGCCGATGCGAAACCGCCACCACCCGCCCGGGCTTTTCCGCCAGGAACTCGGCTGCCGCCGCACCATCGCGGAGCAGCGCAATGCCGCCGCCAAGCGCGAATTGCAGCGAAGGTTCATGATAGCCGACCACGCCGAAATCCCGGTCGCGCAAGCCGGGGGCAATGGCGCGGACCTCCGCCGCCAGACGCGGGGATACCCATACGGAGTGCAGGCGCGGAATGACGCCTTCAAGCACGGCGGCATAAACCGGCAGGCTCAGCACGGCGCCAAGCAAGGCTGCACGCGCCCATTGCCCGGCGCGCGCCGCGCGCCACAGCACAAGGATCAGCGCGGCGCCGAAGCCAAGCCCGATCAGGCCGAAAACATCCACGCGCTTTTCGGCATAAAACGCCGCCGCCATGGCGGCGATCGGCAAGCCCAGCGCAACACCACCCAGCGCCAGCCAGCCAATCGCCGCCAGCCAGCGCGGTGTTGGGCGCCGCAAGGGATCAAGCGCCCAGGCAGCCGCCAACAGCATCAGCGCTGGATAAGCGGGCAAGGCGTAATGGGGAAGTTTCGTTGCCACCGCTTCAAACAACAGCCAGACCGGCACGGCCCAACCGAGCAGAAAACGCGTTTGCGGCTTCAGCCGGTCCGCCCAGGCACCGGGCAGCGCGCGCAACACAATCCAGGCCGAAGGAAAGGCGGTGATGCCGAACAGGAAAGTATAGAAACCAGGCGGTCCCCAATGGCTTTCCTCGCCCGATCCCACCTTGTTCAACATGTCATCGCCGATCGCTTCGGTGAAAAACCGGCCCTCGGTCGCGATGCCAATGGCGATGAACCAGGGCGCGGCGCAGGCAATCATCAAAGGCACGCCCCAAATCGGGCGAAGGGCGCCAAACCAGGGCGCGCGACGATCCACCACCAAGAGCGTAATGCCGGCCAGCAAGGGCACCATGGGCGCGATGGGGCCCTTCAGCAGCACGCCGGCGCCAAGCGCCAACCAATAGCCCAATGCCTGCTTCGCCGTGAATTGCGCCGGCGCCAGATAGGCGCGCCCCATCAGCAGCATCGCCGCCGTGATGCTGGCGAGCAAAGCCGCATCGGTCTTGGCAATATGGGTTTCCACCACCAGCACCATGCAGGGTGCCAGCATGGCCGCGGCCAGAAATGCCGCACGCCTTCCAACCAAGGCGCGTCCCAAATAACAAGTGGCTAATACCGCAAGCAGCGCGCCGATCAGTGATGGCAGCCGATACGCCCAAATCGCGCCGCGCGCCGGGATGCCGACGGTTTCCAACGCATGCACAGTCGCGGCCTGCGCCCAATGGATGCCAACGGGCTTTTTGTTGCGTTCAACCTCACCCAGCTTGATCCGCACATAATCGCCGGTTTCCACCATCTGACGGCTGGCCTGGGCAAAGCGGCTTTCATCACGATCCCCGGGCGGGATGGAAAAGAAGCCCGGCAGCCAGAGCAATAGGCAAAGCAACGCAAGCCACCAGCCTGGGCGGCGCGTTTCCGGCAATCGGTCTAGGAAGCTGCCCAGGGTCATCGCGTGGCGCCTCTAGCACGGGAGTGTCGCGGGTGCCATGAAGGCGGCATGAATGAAGCCTCATCCCGGCCAAGGCGCCCGCCCGGCCTGCCCACCAGGCGCGCCGCACGCGATGTGCTGGATGCCGTGCTGGAAGCGCATCGGCCCCTGGAAGAAGCGTTGGAGGCGCTGCCGGCGCGGCTTGAAGCGCGGGACAGGGCGGCGGCGCATCGCATTGCGGCGACGGTACTGCGGCGGCTTGGCAGCATAGATGCCGTGCTGGAACCCTTTCTGCGCCGCGAACCGCCGCCACCGGCGCGCCATGCGCTGCGCATCGGGGTGGCGGAATTGCTGCTGCTGGGCACGCCTTCCCATGCCGCGGTTGCCTCCGCGGTGGATCTCGCGCCGCGCGCCTTTGCCGGGCTGGTGAATGCCGTTTTGCGCAAGGTGGCGGCAGAAGGGGAGGCACTGCTGGAAGGGCTGGATGCGGCGCGGCTGGATACGCCGCCATGGCTTTGGTCCGCCTGGCACGCTGCCTATGGCCCCGCGGTGCGCAGCATTGCGGAGGCGCATTGCGGCCCGGCGCCTTTGGATATATCGGTCAAACCCGGCGCCACGGCACCCGAGGGTGCGGAAGCGCTGCCCGGCGGGTCCTATCGCCTGCCCGCTGGCACCCGCGTCATGGAACTGCCCGGCTTTACCGAGGGCACCTTCTGGGTGCAGGACGCTGCCGCGGCCCTGCCAGCACGGCTGTTGGCGCCGCGCGCGGGCGAACGCATCGCTGATCTTTGCGCGGCACCCGGCGGCAAGACAGCCCAGCTTGCGGCGGCGGGGGCGCAGGTCACGGCGGTGGAGCGTGATGCAAAGCGTGCCGAACGCTTGCGCGACAATCTGGCGCGGCTGCACCTGCCAGCAGAAATCATCACTGTGGATGCGGCGCAGTTTCGCCCAGCCGCGCCCTTCGATGCCATTCTGCTGGATGCGCCCTGCACCGCAACTGGCACCATCCGCCGCCATCCGGATGTGGCTTGGCTGAAGCGCGCGCGCGATGTCGCGACCGCGGCTGCCTTGCAATCCCGCCTATTGCAGGCCGCCGCCGGGATGCTGGCACCAGGCGGGCGCTTGGTCTTCGCGACCTGTTCCTTGCAGGCAGAAGAAGGGGAAGCGCATTTGCGCGAAGCTGCAGCGCTTGGCCTGAAACTTGATCCGGTCCGGCCAGAGGAAGTGCCGGGCTTGCCTGAGGCCATCCTGCCAAGTGGTGCGGTCCGCACCCGCCCGGATTATTGGGCCGCGCGCGGGGGCATGGACGGGTTTTTCATCGCGCGTTTTGTGAAGGGCTAATTGCTTGAATACCATTGCGCTTCGCCGCGCGCTTCGGCACATCTAACCCCATGCCGCGCGGAGACCTTTTTCCCGATATCGCCCCCTATGAAACTGGCTTCCTGCCGCTTTCAGGCGGGCATGTCATGTATTGGGAACAGGTGGGTAATCCACGTGGTCAGCCCGTGCTGTTCCTGCATGGCGGGCCTGGCGCGGGGGCGGGTGCGGTGCATCGGCGCTTCTTTGACCCGCATCATTGGCGCGTGATCATTTTCGATCAGCGTGGCGCAGGGCGGTCCCGCCCACTTGGGGAATTGCGCGAGAATACCACGCCGCATCTGGTGCGCGATATTGAAGTGCTGCGCCAATTCCTTGGCATTGAGAATTGGTTACTGTTCGGCGGTTCCTGGGGATCAACCCTCGCACTTGCTTATGCGCAGGAACATCCATCACGCGTGCTGGGCTGCGTATTGCGCGGCGTGTTTTTGGGCCGGCATGAGGAAGTGAGCTGGTTCCTTGATGGGCTACGCCGCGTCTTCCCCGATGCCTGGGCCGCCTTCAGCGAACACCTACCGCCTGAAGAACGCGGCGACCTGCTAGGCGCCTATCTCCGCCGGCTGTGCGACCCCGACCCGGCGGTGCATCTGCCCGCCGCGCGCGCCTGGAGCCAATATGAGGGGTCGTGCTCCACGCTTTTGCCCTCACCCGAGACGGTCGCGAGCTTCGCGCAGGATCGCACCGCTTTGGGCCTTGCGCGGATTGAGGCGCATTACTTCGCCCATGATCTTTTCCTGCCGCCCGAGGGCCTGCTTGGCCGCATGGACCGCCTGGCCGGGATTGATGCCGAGATTGTGCAGGGTCGGTATGACATGGTCTGCCCCGCGACCAGCGCCTTTGAATTGGCCGCTGCCTGGCCATCGGCCAAGCTTACCGTGATCCCCGATGCTGGCCATTCCGCGCTGGAACCCGGGCTGCGGACGGCGCTGGTAAGCGCGGTTGAACTTTTCCGCCGGCGGTGAGGCGTTTCCTGAGGGTTGGTTTTGCGCTATTAAAGCAATGGCTGTCCCCGTAGCTCAGCAGGATAGAGCACCAGATTCCTAATCTGGGGGCCGTGAGTTCGAATCTCGCCGGGGACGCCAATTAAATCAAAGCTTTGTGGAATATTCGTCTGCCGTCGGGAAATCCGCATCTCTCAAGCGGACCCAGGGCGGCAACCCATATGCGTGATCACGGGGCAGATTTTACACTTTCGCGTCATCCCGCATGATGCGACATTGCTACCGAAATGCATCAAGTCGCGCGCCTGATACATGATTCGGGTTCGCGTCAGTATCAAGCATGTGGCATCGCCACGCGTAGGGATAGAGGAGACAAGGCATGGCCGGCTATACACGAACCGTCATCCTGCTTGCGGCGCTGACCGCGTTGTTCGGCGTGATCGGTCTTATGATCGGTGGCGAACAGGGCATGATCATGGCGCTGCTTTTCGCTGGCGGCATGAACCTATTCTCCTGGTGGAACAGCGACAAGATGGTGCTGCGGATGCACAATGCGCAGCCCATCAGCCCGCAGGAAGCGCCCCGGCTNNATGCGGGCCTGCCCATGCCCGCGCTTTATGTGATCCACGAAGCCCAACCAAATGCCTTTGCCACCGGCCGCAACCCGCAGCATGCGGCCGTTGCGGTGAATACCGGCCTGCTTGAGATGCTTTCGGAAGAAGAAGCCGCCGGCGTGATCGCGCATGAATTGGCGCATATCAAAAACCGCGACACGCTGCTGATGACGGTTACGGCCAGCATCGCCGGCGCCATATCGGCGCTCGCGCAATTCGGCATGATGTTCAATCGCGGTCGAGACCGGCAGGGCCAAAACCCCTTCGGCCCGATCGGCATGCTGCTCATGGTGATCCTAGCACCCATGGCGGCAGCCGTTGTGCAAATGGCCATCAGCCGGTCACGCGAATATGAGGCCGATAAGATGGGCGCGCAGATCTGCGGCCAGCCCATGGCCTTGGCAGGGGCGCTGCAAAAACTGGAACATTACGCCCATCAGCGCGTGAACCAACGGGCCGAAGCAAACCCGGGTTCCGCGCATATGTTCATCATCAATCCGCTTTCGGGCGCGCGGATGGATAATCTTTTTTCGACCCATCCGCGTACGGGAAACCGCGTGGCAGCGCTGGAAAAACTGGCCGCCAGCATGGGCGCGCTGCCGGGCAGCAGCCCCTGGCCCCCGGAACTTCCCAGCAGCAAGCCCGCTGCGCAGCGCGGCCCTTGGGGGTAAAGCTGGCGGTGGAAGCGCGGCGCGGCTAATATCGAACCATGAAATCCTTGCCGCGTCTTCTCCCCCTGGCTGTGATCGCCCTGCTCGGGGCCGATATCGCCCCTGCTGCTGCGCAATTTGCTGCCCCCCAGGGCCAGCCAGGCGCGCGCCCGGCGCGCCCGCCTGCCCTGCCCGGCCTTGCCGCGCGTCGCGCGCCTGAACCAATCCCGGCAGATGACAACGCCAATCTTTCGCCAACGCCCGCGCTGTTTGATGCCATCACACGCGGTGACCTGGCGGCAGCGCGCGATGCCGTCAATCGCGGTGCTGATCTTAATGGCCGCAATGCGCTTGGCCTGACGCCCACCGATTGGGCGGTGGATCAGGGGCGCAATGATATCCTGTTCTTCCTGCTGTCTTCGCGCGGGATGGCTGGCAATGCATCCGGCCCAACCAATGCGCGCAGCGCCGCCGCCGCCCGTGCCGAGCAGGAACGCGCCGCGCAGCAGGAAGCGTTGCGCCTGGCCCGCCAGGCTTCAGCCCAAGGCGCGCGTGCACCAAGCGTTTCCATCAAGCCCCGGCTTTTCGCCAATGATGGCGGCGCGGCACAGCTTGAAGCGGGCTTCCTGGGCTTTGATGCTGGGCGCCCAAGCGGTGCCCGCCGCGGCGGCTGAGATGGCGTTTTTCGAAGGCTTCACGCTGGAAACGCGTGAAGCCAGTGGCCAGCGCATCAGGCTCCGCCGCGCCGGTTCCGGCCCGCCGCTTTTGCTGCTGCATGGCAATCCGCAAACGCACGCCATGTGGCATCGCGTGGCCCCCATTCTGGCGCGCGATTTCACGGTGATTGCGCCCGATCTGCGCGGCTATGGGTATTCATCCAAGCCCCCGGTCAGCGCCGATCACGCACCCTATGCCAAGCGCGAAATGGCCGCCGATATGGTCGCGCTGATG
>JAPLOJ010000316.1 GCA_026400795.1 Alphaproteobacteria bacterium | reverse complement strand
CTTTCAAAGATGACAATGTCCTGAAACGCCGAGTGCACCCGCGCCAATTCGCGCTTCACACGGAAGCGTTGGCCCCAGGCGGCGTAAAGGGTTTCATTGATCCAGCTATCGGTCGCCATGGCGGCACCTCATTCATGAAGAAGGGCCGGGCGTTGCCACCCGGCCCCATCAAAACGATATCGAAATTGGCTCAGCCGATCAGGCCGCGCTTATGTTCGGCAAGCTGCACCCGTTCCGGCAGAAAGCCGCGCTTAAGCGCCGGTATCGCCTTATAAGGATTGCATTCGCCGCAGACGAAAATATCAAGCGCGGCGTAATCGCGTTCCGGCCAGGTGTGGATGGACACATGGCTTTCCGCCAGCACCAGCACGCCCGATACCCCGCCATTGGGCGAGAAATGATGGAAATGCCCATGCAGGATCGTCGCCCCAGTGGCGAGCGCGCCTTCACGTAGCACCGCATCAATGTGGTTGGGGTCATCCAGGTTGGTCGCCCCCCAAAGATCCACAATCAGATGCGTCCCGGCGTAGCGCACACCGTCACGCTGAACGAAATAATCCTTCTCGGCATGGGCCGAGACGTCTTCGTCAATATTCCGGGTGTCGCTCGGCAAATCCGAGACCATCCCCGGTTGGACGAGAGCTTCCATAGCAGGGCTCCTTCCAGCCAGCAGATGACCAGGGCGATCAGAGTATCCGATCAGGTCAACAGCGCGGGCATATGGGGCAAGCGGGAAGGATATGCAAGGGAAAACCGTAATTTGGATTATGAAATTTCTGGCCAGCAGCCCTATCGGCAAAAAACTTTACCGCCGCGGCGGCGCTGGAGCATTCAATCCGCCCAATCTTTGCGGCAGCAGGCGCAATTGGCTGATTTCGCGCTGCAGCCGCGGCAAATCCTGAACGCCGCGCAGCGATTCGCTGGTCAGCAGCGCGAAGGCTTCCGCCAGCGGACCATCCTGCATCCGCGCGCCATAATTATCGCGGAGTTGCGCCAGCGCGTTGGTGTCATTGCCCATCGCTGCATAGGCCGCTGCGCGCGCCAAATCACGCCGCATCGCTGGGCTGAGCGGCGCAGGCGCTGGCGGTATCTTGGCGTCAATATGTTGAAGCATGGCAGAGGCAGCGCCTGACCAATCCTGTACCTCTGCGCGAATTTCCGCGAGCGCCTCTGCCCCGTCATCACCAAGTTCGGAAAGCAGCCCTTCGGCAACGCGGCGATTGCCGGCCCGCGCAAGGGCACGCCCGCGCAGAATGGTGCGTTCAACCTCCTCGCCGCTGCCCTCATTCGCCGCATCCAAGGCGGCCAGCGCGCCTGGGGCGTCGCCTTCCGAAAGGCGCAAGGCAGCAAGCTTGGTGCTGACGGGCTTGCGCGCCGCAGGATCAGTCAGACGCCCTAGCGCGTCACGCAGCACGGCGGAAGCGCGATCAACCAGGTCAAGCGCGGCCAGCCGGTCCGCCAGAACCAGCACGGAACGAATGCCCGCCTCATCCTCCGGCAGGAATTCCGGATGCGCATCAAAAAAGGCGGCGGCGTTCAAGGGGGGCGCGCTTTGCAGCGCTGCGGCGAAGGCGGCGCGCAGATGTGGGCGCAGATCATTCTCGCGCTCCGGGAAAAAGCGCTGGGTTTCTTGCAGCAATTCAAAAGCCGCGCGGCCATTGCCCGCCTCACGCTGCAATTCGGCAAGGCGAATGCGCGCATTCACTTCTTCAGCATCGCCGCGCCAGGCGAAAAGCGCGGCTTCCAGTTCCGTGATGGCGCCGGCGGCATCAAGCTGCCCCACGGCCAAGCGCAATTCCACACTACGCCGGATGGCCCGGGCGCGCCGCAGCCTGTCGCGGCCTTGCATCGCCAAACGGTAAGCGGCCAGTGCATCATCAATACGGCCGTCACCCTCGGCGATCATGCCGCGCGCCAGGTTGAGTGTCGGGTTGTCCGGATCGGTTTCCCCAAGGCGGGTGGCGGCTGTCAATTCGCCGGAAATGGCAAGCGATTCCATCGCAATCGGGATCAGCCGCTGGGCCAGTGGCCTGGGATAGGAAAGCAACAACGGTAAGCTTGCTGCAATGGCCGGCCCGGCTACGGCGTGATCACCCCGGGCCGCGGCAAGGAAGCCGCGCCAGAGCGTGGTTTCATCAGTTGACGGCATTTGCGGATTTTCGAGCTGCCGCGCCTCGGCCTCGCGCCCGGCAAGCAGGGCGGCGGCGGCCTGCACCATCACAAGCCGCGCATCGGCGCCTGCGCGCGGATCCTCCTGCAGGGCGAGGCCCGCCATGGCCTGTGCTTCTTGCGGCATGCCAAGGGCGAGCAAGGTTTCCGCCGCGTCGCGCCGCGCTCCCGAACGGCCAAGCGGCCCGGCGGCGGCGATATTGGCTGACGCGGTCCGCAATCTTTCCTGCAAGGTCGCCGCGGCGGCCGAGGGCAGGTCCATAATGCGGCTGAGGGTCGCAGCCTCGGCTAGGGGTTCGCGACCTGCATCCATGCCTAGTCTGAGGGAATCCATGCCGGAGGCTTGAAGAATGAAGCGATCCTGCAGCGCGCGGAGCTGAATATTGTCGCCCCTGGGTTGCACCGCGACACCCAGCATGGCTGGCAGAAGTTGGAATTCAGGCTGGCGCCGACCAATGGCGACCGCCTGGCCAGGTTCGCGCAGCGGGCCAACCAATACCGGGCTGCCGGTTTCAGGGTCCAGCACGGTCACGCTGCGTCCTGGCCGGGTTGCGCGCAGCACCAGCCGGGCTGGGGGGCCCTGGTCCAATTCCGGGGTAATGGCCGTCAGCGCCCGATTGGCTTCGACCGCATCGCGGAAGGCTTCCAATACCCAGGCATTGCCTTCGCGCCGCGGGCGGAGAGTGCCGGGTTGCGCCAGGCGCATTTGCAAGATGGAGGCATCGCCGGTCTGGCGAGCTTCCATGCTGCGGAAAATGGCGCTGCCCTGCAATTGGGAAAGGTCCAGCGCCTCGGGCCGGTCAAAAACGGCGATGACCCAATCGCCAAGGCGGAAGACAGCGGCGGAGGTTTCCGCACCAAGATCAAGGGAAATGGCCCGCCCTCCCGCCAGCAGCGCAACCGGTGTGGTGCGCCGGGGCGGTACCACGACCAGCGGACGCGCTGCCGGAGCAGGCTGCGCCTGCGCGGGTGCGGGGGGCGGCGCAGGGGGCGGGGATGGCGTAACCGCTGGTGCGGGCGGGGTTGAGGTCGGCGCAGGCTGGGGCGTGGACCCCGCATTTGGCTCAGTCCCGGGACGCGAAACATCCGCCGCGGAAGGGGCCGGGGCGGATGCGATGGCAGCCTGGCTTGTCTGGGGCGCGGCCTCTCGAGGCGGCGGCGCCGTTGGCGGTGGCCGCGCGGCTGGCGCGGCGGGCGGTGCGGCGGCAGGCCGTGGTGGTACCGCAGGGGGCGGTGCTGCCCCGGCTTGCGTCGGTGCCGGCGCAGTGGTGCCGGCCTCGGCCCCATCCAGCACATCAATCACGACGCGATTGCCCAGCCGGTAATGGCGAAACCGCGTCCCGGGTGGGGCTTGCAGCACGATCCCGCCATCAATCGCCGACAGGCTTTCAACATTTTTGGGAAGCCGGAGCGCGCCAGAAAGATCATACCGTGCCGGCGAATCAAAGCGCAAAATCAAGCGGTTGCCCGCTTCTTCAGCCCGATAAGTCACCGCTTCGGGCCAATCCACCACCACCCGGCCATAGGTCGGGTGGCTCCCGACCCTTAGACCGACAGCGGGTGCCTGCTGCGCAAAAGCCGGAACGCCAAAGGCGATCCAGATCATCAGCAAGGCACCCGCAAATCGCATCAATCGAAGCTCGCCAAAAGCCGGTCAATCTCGCTCTGCGAAACGCCAGCACCTGGAAGCTGCGGACCATTGGCCAGCTTTTCGCCTTCGGTACGCTTATTATCATGCGCGGGCGCGGCAGCCGGCGCCGGGGCGGCATTGGGGCCCGGCATGCCGCTGGCGGCGGAAACCACCGATGCAATCCTGCCTTCAATAGCCTTGAGAGCTGTCACAACCTTGCCAATCCGCTGCCCGGTGATGTCCTGAAAGGAACAGGCTTCGTATATCCGAGTGACGGCACCTTGCAACTTGTCCGCCGCTTCGCCGGACAAATCGGTTTGCAACTGCTCCAGCGTTTCGCAGCAATCCAGGATTTCATTGGTCGCATGCGCCGTATGTTCGACGATGGCATCCAATTCATCAGTGGCCGAGGGGATATGCGCGTCGCGAATATCTTCGACCTTGAGCGCGGCGATTTCGGCCTTGGCGCGCGCGATGGTGCGCCCAAGCCCTTCCAGTTCGGCCAGCAGAACGGATTCCTTGGCGGTCAAATCGCCCGCCATGGTCGCGAGCACGGCGCGAACCGTGGTCTCGATCCGGTCGCCTTCCTGCCCTTGGGGGGTTCCGTCAGGCATGGACCAGCACCTTTTCGATCTTTTCGCGGAGCGTTTCAGCGTTGAAGGGCTTCACGATGTAATTGGAAACGCCGGCCTGCTTGGCGGCCACCACGTTTTCGGTCTTGCTTTCGGCGGTTATCATGATGAAGGGCATATCCTTCAGACGCTGATCAGCCCGCACTTCCTTGAGCAGGTCAAGCCCAGTCATGGGCACCATGTTCCAATCGCTGATCACGAGCCCGAAATTGCCCGCGCGCAGCTTGGCCAAGGCTTCCTGCCCATCCACAGCTTCATCAACATTGTTGAATTCAAGCTGCTTCAGAAGGTTACGGATGATGCGCAGCATCGTCCGATAGTCGTCCACAATCAGGACATTGATGTTCTTATCCATGGTTCTCCACCGTTTGCCGACCGGATCATTCGGCCTACTCGCTTCCCGGCCGATTCGCCCGGTGTCTCGCCAATTCGGCAGTGAGAACCCGGGCCTTTTCGGGCCGCATCGCACCGATCACCGGTGCCATTTTCCGTTCGCCCATGCGATCCAGGATTTGGATCACCACAGGCAATTCCAATTCCTCGAAAATCGCCGCGGCTTCCCGCGGGCGCATGTTTTCGTAGGTGCGCACCAAGCCGCGCCAGCCGGATGCCTCGCGTTCGCCACGGGTTCGTTCCATGGCTTCAAGGCGCTGCTGAAGCTGCGTCAGTTCGTCTATGCGCTGCCCCAAACGGCGTTCCGACGCCGCAAGGACCAATTCGCGGGAGGCAATGGTCTGTTCCCGGGCCTCCAGCTCCGACCGCCTGGCGCGCAGTTGTTCCAACAGGGCGCGTTCGGCCTGGGAGATCGGGTTGGGCGCCTCGGCAAGCCCGCCTTCGGGCCGCCCGCCAAGCCGCTGAAAGCCGCCCTGTGGGCGTTCCGGTTCGGGCATGACAGCCAAGGGGGGGGCAAAATCTGCCGCCCTTACCGTGGCCACTGATGGCACCGGCGCCGGTTCACCCCGCAGCAGTGGACGAATGATATTTTCTGATTTTACAAGGAATAAGCCACCCATGGCGATGATCGCCAAGGGCAAAAGGCGCAGTTTGAACATCAGCGAGCCCCCTTTCCGGTACCGATGGAAAGTGCACGGAGCAAGTCGCGTTCCGCTTGACTACGCAGCGGACCTGCATCGCTTGGCGGCTCTCGGGCGGGGCGTGTCGCGGCCGGGGCAGGCGGCGGCGCATGCCCAGCCACAGGCCGGCTCGCGCGCACTATGGATTCCAACCGATCCGCCAGCTCCTCAGCCCGTTCAATCAAAAAGCGCAAATCATCCCGCAGCGGTTCTGCCGTTGTCACCCGTTCCTGCACTTGGCGCCCTGCAAGCTCCGCCGTAGCGCGTAGGCGCAGAATGGCCGATTCCGCCGCCGCCGCGGCTTCCGAGAGGCCCTGGGCGCTGATGTCCATGGCAGAGCGGTCCTTGCGGAGTTCGCGCAAGGACTTTTCCAGGCGGACGGCAAAGGGGATCGCCACGCCAAGAAGCACCAGCAGGGTCACCTGTAGGCCCCATTCGAGCCAGGATAATGACATCATGACGAAGGCCCCTTCCGCCGCTCGATATCTTTTTCGATCCGTACCGCCAATCGCTGGCCTTTGCGGCCCATTTCCCCTTCAAATAGAGGCACATCGCCACAGCGCAGGCTGACCGGCGCCCCGGGCGCCACGCCGAGCGCAATACGATCCCCTATCTTCAGGTTAAGCACCGTGGAAAGGGGCATGATTTGCTCATCCAGCGCCACATCCAGGCCGATATCGGTATGGCGCAATTCCTCGGCCAAATGGGTTTCCCAGATGCTGTCACGGCCGAATTTCTCGCCCATGAATTGCTGCAGCAGCAATTCGCGCACGGGTTCCAGGGTCGCGTAAGGCAGCAGGATTTCCAGCTTCCCGCCACGATCTTCCATATCCACCCTGAGCCGCACCAGCACGCAGGCATTGGATGGCCGGCTGATCACGGCAAAGCGAGGGTTCACCTCAAGCCGTTCGAAGCGGAAATGTACCGGGCAAAGCGGTTCAAAGGCCGATGTCAAATCATCCAGCACCACGCCGACCAAGCGCTCAACCAGGGTGCGTTCGATGGTGGTATAGGGCCGGCCTTCAATGCGCATCGCGGCTGTGCCGCGCCGCCCACCCAGCAGCACATCCACCACCGAATAGATCAGCGCTGAATCCACGACCGCGAGGCCGTAATTATCCCATTCATCGGCCCGCGTGACGCCCAGCATGGCCGGCAGCGGCACCGAATTCAGGTAATCCCCGAAGCGGAGCGACACGATGCCGTCAATGGAGACATCCACATTGTCCGAGGTGAAATTGCGCAGCGTGGTGGACATGAGCCTGACCAGTCGGTCAAAGACAATCTCCAGCATTGGCAGGCGTTCATAGGAAATCAGACCAGAGGAGATGATCCGCTGGATGCCGCTTTCCTCAGCCTCCCGTGCGGGGCCGACGCCAAAACCCAAAAGACTGTCAATTTCAGCCTGATTGAGGACGCGCGCCGCATCCGCTGCGGCCGGTGCCTCCGGCGCTTCGGTTGACGCTTCTTGCTCAAGCGCGGCCCCCCAGGCCGCGGCGAGGTCTTCTTCTTCGCCCGTGCCGCTCATTGGACCAGGATCTCCAGGAAGAGCACGTCATTGACCCGGATCTGTTGCGCATCACCGCGGCCTGCCTGGGCTACCGCGATATTGGCGCGGGCCACCAATTCTTCCCGCAGGCGCTGGGTGCCGGCTGAACCACGCAATTCTTCGGGCCGGACTTCCCTGAGGTAAGTTTGGAACAGGTCCAGCAGGCGCGGCATTGAAGCCTGGACCGCTGCCCCGTCCTCAGGTCGCGCCAGTTCAAGCTTGCTGCGGAGCTTCACATAAACCGCCCGACGCCCTGGGGCGTTGAGGTTGGTCACAATCTCCGGCATGTCCAGGAACGCCACGGTGCGCGGCCCAGGTTCCCGTTCGGCCGTAGCGGCAGGCGCACCCATGCCGAGCAGCGGCGGCAGGATGCCGCCGAACCATAGCCCGGCCCCGATCGCGACCAGCAGCACAGGCAAGGCTAGGAGCAGGAGCTTCTTGCGCCCACCGCCCTTCTTGACCTCCTGCGCTTCTTCACTGGCCTCAATTTGCCCTGACATCCATGTCTCCTTCACGACGCATTGTGACAGGCTCCGATTAAAGAAGCCTTGCGGCAGGGCTTGCCGGGCCAAAAAGGTGCTGACCGGCAAGTTCTGCCCTGAGCGGACACTATAAAGGATCAGTTGCACCAAGGTTTTTCAAAAGGGTTTTGTCAAAACTCTTTTGGGGGCGGCGCACCGCATCCGTCCCTAATCTTTCACTGGTTGGGGGTCCATTGTTCTGGACCCCATTGAGGGAGCCCTTATGGATTCGCCCGGTTACATCCTGCTGTCGCGCCTAACGCTTCAGGAGCGTTCGACCCAAGCCTTGGCACATAACCTTGCCAATGCCGATACGCCCGGGTTCCGGGCCATGCGGCCGGTTTTTGGCCAGGTCATGGTGAACATCCGTGGCGCTGGTGGCTTGCCGGGCGATAAATCCATGTCCTTTCCCCAGGACCGTGCCACGTGGCGCGACATGAGCCAGGGCAGCCTTCAGAATACCGGCAACCCCCTGGATGTGGCGATCAATGGGGACGGCTACTTCGTTGTCGAAACCCCGCAGGGTGAGCGCTACACGCGTGCCGGGCGGTTTTCCATCGCGGCCAATGGACGCCTTGTGGATCAGGAAGGGAATGCGGTGCTCGACCGGCGTGACCGTCCGATCTCCTTCTCGGCCCAGGACACCCAGATCGAAATCACTGCCAATGGCACGATCCAGAGCGAAAATGGCGAAATTGCCCGGCTTCAATTGGTGCGCTTTGAAAAGCCGCAGAATCTGGTCGGTGAAGGCAATCGTCTTTTCGACGCCAAGAATGAGGCACCGATTCCGGTTGAACGCCCCAATGTGCTGCAACGGGTACTTGAAGGCAGCAATGTCTCGCCCGTGATGGAAATTACACGCCTGACCGCGGAGATGCGCGAATTTCAATACGCGAGCATGTTCACGGAACGTGAGGGCGAGAGAGTGACGAATTCGGTGGAGCGCATCATGCGCCGCCGGTCTTGAGACAGAATAGGGAATAGCCGCCATGCGTTCTTTGCAAATCGCCGCCACGGGCATGCAGGCCCAGCAGACCAATATCGAAGTCATTTCGAACAATATCGCCAATATCTCGACCACCGGCTTCAAGCGGCGCCGGGCGGAGTTCCAGGATCTGATTTATCAGAATCTCCGCCGCACCGGATCGCAAAGCGCCGATACCGGCACCCTGCTGCCATCCGGCGCGCAGCTTGGCCTTGGTGTGCGCACGGCGGCGATCTACCGCATCAGCGAACAGGGCAATCTGCAGCAGACCGAAAACCGCTTCGATGTCGCGATCCGCGGCAATGGCTATTTTCAGGTGCTGCTGCCTTCGGGCGAAACCTCCTACACGCGCGATGGGACTTTCGGCCTTTCGGCGCAGGGCACCATCGTGACTGCCGAAGGCTTCACGGTTCAGCCCGCCATCACCATCCCGCCCGCGGCGCGCGATGTTACCATCAATGCGGCGGGCGAGGTGCTGGCCAAAATTGATGGCCAGGTCCAGCCGCAGAATGTCGGCCAGCTACAGCTGGCTATTTTTGCAAATGAAGGCGGCCTTGAAGCCATTGGCGAAAACCTGTTTTTGGCAACACCAGGTTCCGGTGACGCGCAGCTCGGTGCGCCCGGTGCGGCTGGTTACGGCCAAGTGCTGCAGGGTTTCATTGAAACTTCCAACGTCAATGTCGTGCAGGAAATCACGGCACTGATCACCGCGCAGCGCGCTTATGAAATGAATTCCCGAGTGATCTCGGCGAGCGATGAAATGCTCTCCACCCTCACAAGGCTTAAGTAATGAATAGGCGTCTTCTTCTTGCGCTGCCTGTCGGGCTGCTTGCGCTGCCTGGCAAGGTGCGCGCCGAGGTGGTGGTATTGCGGTCCCAAAGCCTGGTCGAAGACCAGGTCATCCGCATTTCCGATCTCTTTGATGGGACAACGCGTGGCGATGTGGTGATAGGCGCCGCGCCAGCCCCGGGGCAGCGCTATGTCATTGAAGCGTCTCAGCTTGCGTCTATCGCGCGTCGCTTCAATGTGGACTGGCGCCCGACTTCGGGCGCTGAGCGGAGCGTGATCGAGCGCCCGGGCCGCGCCCTTTCGCGCGAAGCGGCGCTTGAGGTAATGCGTGCTGAACTGCATGGGCTTGGCTTGCCGGCGGATGCCGAACTTGAACTTGCCGCCTTTTCGCCGCCCATTCTGCCACTGAACGCCTTGCCGCGGCTTTCAGCCGAAGGTGGGCATTATGAAAGTGCCTCCAATCGTTTCGCCGCGACGTTGATTGTGATGGCCGATGGCATGCCAAGCATTCGCATGCGCGTCGCTGGCCGGGCCATCGCAACTGTGCCGGCGGTGATTGCCACGCGTCGTCTGGCGGTTGGTGATGTGGTGGGACCCGAAGATGCGCGCCTGGTGAAATTGCGCGCTGAACGTGTGCGCCCAGGCACGGCGCAGCGCCTGGAAGATGTGGTCGGCATGCAATTGCGCCGGCCGACCAGTAGTGACCTGCCCTTCATGGGGGCGGATCTAATGGCGCCGCACGTCATCACGAAGAATGAAGTTGTGATGATGGTCGTGGAAGGGCCTGGCCTGTCCCTGACCACGCAGGGCCGTGCGCTTGAAGCTGCGCCGCGCGGTGGGCGGCTTAACGTAATGAACCTCACCTCCCGCAGCGTGGTGGAGGCGGAAGCTATTGGTCCGGGTCGTGTGCGGGTGCGACTTGGCGCCGGCCCGATTCGCACGGCGGAAAGGAGTTGATGATGCGCTTGCCCATTCTTTTGCTTGCTGCGGCAAGTCTTTCCGCCTGTAGCGGCGCTGAACGGCTTTCGCGCCTTGGCCAGGGCCCGGAATTGGCGGGTATTGAAAACCCCACTTCCGATCCACGCTGGCGGCCTGTGACGATGCCGATGCCGAATCCGAGTGACCCGCCCTTGCAGAATAACAGCCTCTGGCGCCAGGGCAGCCGGACCTTCTTGCGCGATCAGCGTGCCGCTTCCGTTGGTGATCTTGTGACCGTTCTGGTGTCTATCCAGGATGATGCGGAATTGGATAATTCCACCAAGCGCAATCGCGATAACAAAGAAAGCATGGGGATTCCTAATCTGCTGGGGCTTGAGTCGTCCTATGGCAGGCTATTCCCGAACGGCTTCGATCCTTCCAAGATGGTTTCAGCCAGTTCCGCCAGCGGAGTGGATGGCAATGGCGAGCTTAAGCGTTCAGAGACGATCAATCTGCGCGTTGCTGCCACCGTTGCTCAGGTATTGCCCAATGGCAATCTGGTAGTGGTTGGGCGCCAACAAGTGCGAGTCAATCAGGAACTGCGTGACTTGCAAGTGGGCGGGATTATTCGCCCGCAGGATATCGGGTCCGACAATACGGTGAAGCATGACCGCCTGGCGGAAGCACGCATCGCCTATGGCGGGCGGGGCACGATCAGCGATGTGCAGCGGCCGCGCTATGGGCAGGAATTGCTGGATATCATCCTGCCATTCTGATGATTTGACGGCGTGATCCCTGTTGCTGGATCACGCCGGACTGCTTTTCTTGAGTAACGACTTCAACGATCTGCATGCTTACGTTCATAATGCTTCAGGTATTTTTGCGTTATAAGATCTGTCTTCACCACCACTGAAACATCAGTAGTGTTGAACTGCTCATCCAAGACAGCGCCATCACCGACAAAGCCACCCAGGCGCAAATAGCCTTTCACGAGCGGCGGCAGCGCGGCGAGTGTGGCGCGCTTGTCTATGCTTTCGGGGGCCTTCCGGCGCATTTCCACAAAACGCTCCGGCAGGGCGCGCGGGCGCAACTCCTCGGGCGCCAAATGGTAGGCGTACAGATAAGTCAATTGATCGGCCAGCACATCAAGATCAATGCTGGGCAGGGAAGCGCAACCGAACATCAGCGCAATATCATGGCGAAACACATAAGCCGCGATGCCATCCCACAACAATTGCAGCGTGCCGCGGCTGCGATAGGCGCTGTCCACACAGGATCGGCCCAGTTCCAGCACTGGCGCAGGATAGGCCACCAGGCGGGAGACGTCATATTCGCTTTCTGAATACCAGCGCCCAAGCTTCTCGGCGCCCTCACGCTGGATTAGGCGATAGGTGCCGACGACGGATTTGGCGCCTTCACCCCGGTCATGATCCACCACCAGTAAATGATCCGCGACAGGGTCGAAATCGTCACGGTCACGATGGCTGGCGGCGGTGGCGGCATCCGCGCGGGCGCCCATTTCCTGATAAAAGACGCGGTAACGAAGCGCCTGCACCGCGTCCAATTCATCGGCGCTGGTGGCCAGGCGCACGCCCAAATTGCCCGCACGCAATTCCGCAAAGCCTGCCTCCGGCGCTATGGCTCCGTCTTGGTTGATTGGCATCAGCAATCCCGTCTCAGGGCGGCCCAATTCCGGGGGAACCCCAGGGTCACAAACCGCGCGCGGCCTTATAGGGCAGATTGGGGGATCGCCAAAACCGCCGGCCCAGGCATGGTAAAGGCCAGGGAGACCCCGACACAAGCCATTGGATTTTAACGGTTCAGCCTGATGCGCCCTTGCGCTTTGGGCCCCTGGTGCCCAAGCCGATTTTCTTGGCGAGGGTGGATCGGTGCTTGGCATAGCGCGGGGCGACCATGGGGTAATCCACGGGTAGCCCCCAGCGTTCCCGGTATTGTTCTGGCGTCATATTGAAGGCACTTTTTAGATGACGCTTCAACATCTTAAGTTTTTTACCATCTTCAAGGCAGATTATGTAGTCGGGGGTAACGGATTTTGCGATTGCTACTGGGGGGTCCGGGCGCTTGGCCATGCTTGGCGAGGCACCTTCGATGGATGTCAGAGCCCGATGCACTTCCTGGATCAGCGCCGGCAAAGCTGCAGCAGCGACGGCGTTATGCGCGACATGTGCTGACACGATTTGGGCGGTCAATGCAATGATGTGGCCCGGGGGCTTTACATCTGACATGGGGATTATCCTTCTAAAGAAAGCCTTATTTTCTTTAGTTTTCCCCGCCGGCAAGATCAAGCGCTTTCATCGTGGGGCTTGCAGAGGCTGGCTGGATTGGCCACATTCGTTCTCACGAAGAAATCCTTGATCTGGCACAAGCGACGTTATGCCCAATCCTGCCCCAGAACCCGACCAGCGTATCAATATCACTTCGGAAACCTGTCCGATGACTTTTGTGCTTGTGCGCCTGGCGCTGGACCAGATGACAGCGGGACAGATCCTCGAAATCCGGCTGCGCGGCACGGAACCGCGCCGCAATATTCCCCTGACGGCGCAGGAACAGGGCCATGAAATGCTGGGTCTGATTGACTGCGCAAATGGCGAATCGATCATTCTGTTGCGTCGGGGTTGAGGCGATGTTTGGCCGCTGAGATCGAGCGCTTCCCGCAGAGCGCGCGGACATGACTGCGGCGAGACATGGTCCGTTTTGGCGGTGAACCGCAGCGGTGACGCAATCCTTCGATTAGGGTTCCAGCGCCATCCGCAATACCAGCGCGTGTGCGCCATCGGCATAATAGCGCTGCCGCCGGCCGACTTCCTGGGCACCCGCCTTGGCATAAAGCGCCCTTGCGGCGGCGTTGCTTTCGGCCACTTCCAAGAAAACTTCCGTGGCACCGCGCGCGGGAGCCTCATGCATCAGGGCTTGAAGCAAGGCCCACCCCATGCCCTTCCCGCGCGCTTCTGGCGTGATTGCGAATGTCAGTATTTCCGCCTCGGGCGGCGCAGTTCTGCCAAGAACGAAACCCATCGGCACATCGCCTTCAGTCAAGATCAAGGCGAAATGCCCGGGCAATGCCAGGATTTGAGAAAAAGTCGCCATGTCCCAGGCTTGATTGGCTGGAAAGGCCTTCGCATGAAGTTCCGCAAGCAGCGCTGCCGAGGCTGATCCGGTTGGGTGAATATGAATGCTCATGTGTCTTGCTTGGCCATGACTTGTCTTCTTTACCATAGGATTGCCTTTGGTGTGACCCGGCCTGGCCGATGGTGGTTCAGCTGATGGTTGAAGAATTCACCCCCTAGTCCTGCCAAAAATTCTCTTCTTAAGGATGACGATAAGCTTTTCTGAAAAAAATTGTTCAGACATGGGATTTTATCATCAGTGTTTAGATTCTGTTGGCCATATACCCTGCAGGGTCGTATTGATTCGCAAAGGAATTTAGCAACCTGGTGTTCGCTCATTTCGGTGGCGCGGGCGCCGATGCAAAAGGGGAAAACCCCAATATCTCTTGATTCCGTGCATACGAATCGGGCGGCTGTGTTCGCCCTCCCGTCCCTCAATCAAAAAATTACTGAGCTGACGCGCGCGATGATGGTGGCACTTTCGCCGTTACACCGGCGGCATCGGAGCGCACCGCCTGTGCCACGGCGGTGAATGAGCAGCGTGTTAGCATGAAAGGTGTTCTGCAAACGACCTTCGCGGCGCTCAGCCAAGTGTCGAATACTATGTTGCAGGCACGCGCTACACTGACCCGCTCGGCGGATGGGTCGATTTCCACCGAGCAGCGCAATCAATTTGCAGAAAAATATCGTCAGCTGACAACCTAGATCACGCAGTTCATCGATGATGCAGGGCATAATGGCTGGACGCTGCTCAGTACCAATGCTCCATCCGGTGGCGACAATGTCGTCAGCATCCGCAATGAAGAAGGTGGTCAGTTTACCCTAGTGGTTGAAAACGGCGCCAACCTGCAGCTGAGCACCACCGCCCCCACAAGCGCAGCTAATGCCGGCACCTACCTCAACGGGTCCTTCGCTACGATCGAAGGTGCCGTGGCGACCGCGTTGCATAAGTTTGGTGCCACCATGCAGTATGTGGAAAACCAGATCAGCTACAACACCAAGAAGGCCGATGCCCTGAATTATGGCTTTGGCGCCTTGGTGGATGCCGATCTGGCCAAGGAAAGTGCCAATCTGCAGGCATTGCAAACCAGGCAGCAGCTTGGTGTTCAGAGCCCTTCGGTGGCCAATCAGGGATCACAGACTCTGCTGTCCCTGTTCCGGTAAGCGTGACATGGAGGCCCTGGCTTATGCCGGGGCCACCATCCCCTGCATGACGGTGCCATGCAGCAAATGCTCGCCACGCGGCGGTCCGGTGTGACGCAACAAACCGGGAGCCTGCGGGAGCAGGAAGCGGATGTGTTTCGTTGTGTCAATTATGGACTGAAAGCCACACTGAATGCGGATGCGGTGGATCAAGCACGGGCGATTGCGGATAATCGTCGCCTGTGGATGGCCTTGGAAGCCGCAGTCCTTCATCCGGCAAACCAATTGCCGGAAGCGCTTAAGGGTTCCATCCTGAACCTGAGCCGCATGGTCCAAAAGGAAATGGATCTCCAGACTCGGGATATTCCCTTCCTGATCACTATGAATGAACAAATGATCGCAGAGCTGTCCGGCGATCCGGGGTAATAC
Source organism: Alphaproteobacteria bacterium (assembly GCA_026400795.1). Taxonomy (GTDB): domain Bacteria; phylum Pseudomonadota; class Alphaproteobacteria; order Acetobacterales; family Acetobacteraceae; genus Neoroseomonas. The sequence goes on along the minus strand of JAPLOJ010000316.1, from coordinate 624 downwards.
CCGCCTTGTAGAGGTGGCGCACCAAAGCGGAGGCGCCGCCTTTACCGCGGGGAGTAAAATCTCCCGGTGCGTTATGCGCATAGCGTCCATTTTCCTTCACTGCCCCGAGAACCCAAGACTTCAAGCCACGGCGTTGGTCGCGCGGATTGCGCAGCCGCCCCTGATCCGCAAAGATGCGATCAGAGAGAGGTGATGCTGCCTCTTGAACAAGGACCGTAATGTCATCCGTCAGAATGGATGGCGTTATCTGAAGGAAGACCCCATGGAAGCGCCCGTACTTGTTGAAATCACCGATGACATCGCCCTGGTCACATTGAACCGGCCCGAATCGCGTAATCCGCTTGATCCTGAAACCCAGGATGCCTTGATCGCCACCTTCATGAAGCTCGATGCCGAAGCCAAAGCGCGCGTGGCGATCCTGACGGGTGCGGGCAGCGCCTTTTGCGCCGGCGGCAATGTGCGCCGCATGGGTGAGGCCGCGAGTGGCTCCACGGAACGCACGCCGGCCCAGGCGCGCGGCTATTACCGCCATGGCATTCAGCGCCTGCCGCGCATGTTCGAACAATTAGAAATCCCCGTGATTGCCGCGGTGAATGGCCCGGCCATGGGCGCGGGCTGTGACCT
>JAPLOJ010000412.1:2539-13075 GCA_026400795.1 Alphaproteobacteria bacterium | reverse complement strand
GCCAGTGCAGAAAAGCCACCATCAGGCGCTGATTGATCTGATGGAGGGTGTGGAAGACATCCCCGGCATTACGCTGACCGAGGGGTTGAAATGGAATTGGGAAAGCTTCCCCGAATATCTTGACGCTTTGGAAGCCATGCCCCGCACGCTGAATATTGGCGCGCAGCTCGCGCATCATCCCTTGCGCGTTTACGTGATGGGTGATCGCGGATTGAATCGCGAAAACGCGACAGGCGATGATATTGAAGCCATGGCGCGACTGACGCAGGAAGCGCTGGAATCCGGTGCCTTCGGCTTCACCACATCACGCACGGACCAGCACAAGACCCTGGCCGGTGATCTGGTGCCGGGCCGCTATGCGGAAGAAGAGGAATTGCTCGCCATCGGTCGCGCCATGGGCAAGGCCGGGCGCGGCACTTTCGGCATGTTGAGCGATTTTGAGGATGAGGCGGCGGAATTCCGCTGGCTGAGAGAAGTGGCGAAATCCACCAAGCGCCCGGTTTGGTTCCTGCTGACGGATCGCGCGTATGACCCGCAACGGTGGAAGCGCCTGATGCAGGGCGTGCATGATGCGCGCGCCGAGGGGCTGAGCCTGGCCGCACAAGTCGCGGGGCGCACGGTGGGGCTGATTCTGGGGCTGACGACTTCGCTCAATCCCTTTGCGCTGCGTGAAAGCTTTGCGGCGCTGGCGGGGTTGCCGCCGGCCGAGCAATTGGCGCGGCTGCGTGATCCGGAGACGCGGCGCAAGATTCTCTCCGAAGAAGCATCGAAGCGGTTGCTGGATGTATTGCCTCCACTGTCCCGCCAGATCGCGACGCGTTGGGACAATATGTTCGAATTGGGCGATCCGCCGGATTATGAACCGCCGCGGGAGCGCAGCATTGCCGCCCTCGCCGCCAAAGCCGGGCAGGATCCGGCTTCCTATTGCTATGATTTCCTGGTGGGCGCTGATGGCGAGCGGATGCTGTATTTCCCGGTTACGAATTACGTGACGGGTGATCTTTCTGTCGTGCGTGAAATGAACATGGATAAGGCAACGGTGCTTGGCCTTTCCGATGGCGGTGCGCATTGCGGCGTGATTTGCGATGCTTCCACGCCAAGCTTCATGCTGACGCATTGGGCGCGGGATCGGAAGCGCGGCGAGGGCCTGCCCTTGGAATTCGTGGTGAAGCGCCAAACCAGTGAGACAGCGGATTTCTTCGGCCTTAAGGATCGTGGCCGGCTGGCACCCGGTGCTGTGGCTGATGTCAACATCATCAATTTTGATGCGCTGCGTCTGTATCACCCTGAGATGATCTATGACCTGCCCGCGGGTGGGCGGCGTTTGGTGCAGCGCGTTGATGGCTATGACATGACGCTGGTTGCCGGCGAGCCCATTCGCGAAGCGGGGCATGATACGGGCGCGCTGCCGGGCAAGCTGCTGCGCGCGACAAGCTGAAAGGCAGCGCGGTGAAGGGGCTGAAGCTGAAGCGTCGCGGCCTTCTGGCTGGTGTTGGCGCCATGGTCGCGGCGCCGCATTTGGCGCGAGCAGCCTGGCCGGAAAGGCCGTTGCAATTGATCGTGCCTTTTGCAGCTGGTGGCGGCACAGACATTTCTGCGCGCACCATGGCGCAATTCCTGGAACGTGAATTGGGCCAGCCTGTGGTGGTGCAGAACCGGCCCGGTGCAGGTGGTGAAATCGGGCTTTCCGCCATCGCTGACGCGCGGCCTGATGGCTACACAATCGGCATCATCAATACGCCGGGCATTGTGACCATTCCAATTGAAAGATCACCACGTTGGTCTTTGGCGAGTTTCACTTTCATCGCCGGCGTGGTGGAAGACCCGACGACTTTCGCCGTGCATCCTGAAAGCCCAATGCGCAGCATTGCCGATCTGGTTGCCGCAGCCAGGGCAAAGCCAGGGGAAGTGACTATTGGGACGCAAGGCGTTGGGTCAGCAGGGCATATCAGCGCGCTGTTGCTCGAACAGGCGGCGGGCATTCGCTTGGAATGCGTCAGCTATGCCGGTTCAGCCCCTGCGGCGGTGGCGTTGATGCGCCGAGATATTCAAGTAACCACCGCAAGTCTGGGCGAAAGCCTGACCTTCGCGCAGCAACAGCCTTGGCGCGTTTTGGGGTTGATGTCCTCCGGGCGGTCAGAATTCGCGCGGGATGTGCCTACCTTCAAGGAAGCAGGTTACGATATTCGCGGTGGTTCACTGCGCGGCATTGGCGCACCGCGTGGCCTGTCAGAAGACGTAGTGCGTCGCCTTTCCGCGGCGATTGGCGCCGTGCTGCGCCATCCGGAATTTCGTGAGGCCAGCGCGCGAACCTTCCAGCCGCTGCGCTTTCTGGATAGTACCGAATATGTGGAGTATCTGCGGGAAGCGGATGCGGCGCATCGCGCTCTATGGCGTCTGCGGCCCTGGAATAGCTGAAGCTTCTGCGCCTAAGTCAGCCGGTAAGTGCTTGGCATTTCATCCTTGAGCGCCACGCCGGTGGCACCAAGCTTGCGCGCTTCGGCCAATAGCCACAGCGCCTTGGCGGCGGCGAAGTCAGCGCTGAGCCCGCCTGGGCGGATATTGCTGATGCAGTTGCGCATGGCGTCATTGCTGCCGCGCCGTGCCGCCCAGGTGATATAAAGCCCCATGCTGTCGGTTGCGGAAAGCCCGGGTCTTTCGCCGATCAGCACTACAACCGCGGCGGCTTCCATCGCTTCCGCGACATCATCGCCAAGCGCTACGCGCGCCTGTTCGGCGATGATGATGGGGCCGGGCGTGAAGCCCGCCTTGATGAGTGCTGGCACCAATACGCTGAGCAATGCGGGCGCTTGTTGCTGCACACCGCTGGCGCAAAGCCCATCCGCGATCACCAGCGCAATGCTGCCTAGTGACTTTGGCAGGGCGGTGCCTTCCGGCAGGCGACGGCCAAGATCAGGGCGCAGCAAAAAGCGTCGGCGTTCTTCCGCCTGGCTTGTCACGCGCTGAAGCGGCAGACCAAGCGGTGAAAGTTCTTCTTCAAGCTTCGCCACATCCAGGCTGGACCAGACCGCATCGCGCGCCCGCGCATGCGCCTCCTGAAAATCCAGATGTGCGGCAGTGGGCAGCGCATTGCCAGCGCGGCCAAGTGCCACGCGCGCATCGGTGAAGCGGCGCAGATCACGCCACTTGCTGGGCGTGTTCATTCAAGACCGATCAGCGCGGGTGACAGCCGCGCAGGGATCGCCTCTGTTGTGCTGCCAATGCCCATGTGGTTCAGCCAATCTTCAAATTCCGGGGCGGGGCGTTTGCCGAGCGCGGCGCGCGCATAAAGCCCATCATGGAAGGAGGTGGATTGATAAGCGAGCATGACATCATCCGCCCCCGGCACTCCCATGACGTAAGTGACCCCTGCTGCGGCGAGGCATGTTAGCAGCGCATCCATGTCATCCTGATCCGCTTCCGCATGGTTGGTGTAGCAGACATCAACCCCCATCGGCAGGCCAAGCAGCTTGCCGCAGAAATGATCTTCCAGCCCCGCACGCAGAATTTGCTTTCCATCGAACAAATATTCCGGACCGATGAAGCCCACCACTGAGTTTACCAGCAACGGCGAAAAGCGCCGCGCCACGGCATAGGCACGCGCTTCAATGGTTTGCTGATCTACGCCGTGATGCGCATCCGCACTCAGCGCGCTGCCCTGGCCGGTTTCGAAATACATGACATTCTGCCCAAGGCTGCCGCGCTTGAGCGTGAGCGCCTGTTCATGTGCTTCCGCCAATAGCGCCAGATCAACGCCAAAGGAACGATTGACGCCTTCGGTACCGCCGATGGATTGAAATACCAGATCAACCGGCGCGCCCATATCCATGGCGCGCATCGTGGTGGTGACATGCGCCAGCACGCAGCTTTGCGTTGGAATATCATACGCCAAGCGCAGCCGGTCCAGCATATCCAGAATCCGCAGCACCGCTTCTACATTATCGGTTGCGGGATTGACGCCAATCACCGCATCACCGGCGCCGAGCAATAGCCCATCCAAAGTGGCGGCAGCGATGCCGCGTGGATCATCGGTGGGGTGATTAGGTTGCAGGCGGATCGAAAGGCGCCCTTTGAGGCCGATGGTATTTCGAAAGCGTGTGACGTTCTCGCATTTCGCCGCGACCGAGATCAGGTCTGCCGCGCGCATGATTTTGGACGTTGCCGCGACCATTTCCGGCATCAGGCCCGGGGCCAGCGCCGCAAGGGTTGCGCTATCGGTGGCATCGGCCAGCAGCCAATCGCGAAAGCCACCAATGGTCAGGCTGCGGATCGGGGCGAAGGCCGCCTTGTCGTGGCTGTCCTGGATCAGCCGCGTGACCTCATCCGCTTCATAAGGGACCACGCTTTCCGAGAGGAAATGCGTGAGCGGCAAATCAGCCAAGGCGCGCTGCGCGGCGATGCGTTCCTCAGCACTTTCCGCAGCAACGCCGGCCAGGGCATCGCCGGACCGAAAGGGCGTGGCGCGCGCAAGCAATGTCTTCAGATCGGGGAAGACATAGCGCGTTGTGCCGATATGCTGCGCGAAGGCCATGCTCGTCCTGGGGCTGGGGGCTGAAGTTTTCGCAATATACAGCGAAGGCGCGCGGGATTCGAGCGGGAAACTGCGCTTCGTACCCGACATGACAGGCGTGGTCCCTGGCGATACACTGACCATGGTTGCGGGAGATTTGACATGCGTATTGCGGTGATGGGGACGGGCGGTGTTGGCGGTGGTTTCGGCGCGGCCTTGGCCAAGGCGGGCGCGGATGTGACCTTTATCGCGCGCGGGGCGCATCTGGCGGCGATGAAGCGCGACGGCCTGCGCATCATAGGTGGCCGAGGCGAGACGCATCTTGTGCCTACCAAGGCCACCGATGATCCGGCCAGCGTCGGGACAGTGGATCTGGTGATGTTCTGCGTGAAGCTATGGGATGTGGAAAGCGCTGGTGAGGCCATCCGCCCCATGGTCGGACCGGATACGGCCGTGCTGCCTTTGCAGAATGGCATTGATTCCAGCGAAAGGCTGATCCCCATTCTGGGTGCGAAACCGGTGATGGGTGGCGTTGCGCAAATCAGCGCCACCATTGATGCGCCGGGCGTCATTCGTCAGACCGGCACCTTCATGCGCCTTGCGTTTGGGGAGTTGGATGGCAGCATTTCGCCTCGTGGCAAGACATTTCTGGAATGGTGCCAGCGTGCGGGTTTTGACGCGACTCTGAGTGATCGCATCCTGACCGAGCTTTGGCTGAAATTCATCATCCTGGCGACCAATTCCGGCATGACGGCGCTGACACGCCGCCCGCTGGGTGAATTGCGCGATGACCCCGATATCGCGCCCTATTTCCGCGCAGGGTTTGAGGAAGTGATCGCCCTTGCTCGTGCCAAGGGCGTGTGGCTGCCGGATGATGTGCTGGAACGCAGCATGAAATTCACTGCGGGCGCCCCGGCCGGCATGCGCGCTTCCATGGCGGTGGATTTGATCCGCGGCAATCGGATTGAATTGCCCTGGCTGTCTGGCAAGGTCGTGGCGTTGGGCCGCGCGCTTGGCGTGCCGACACCAACCCACGCCATGATCAATGCTGCGCTGAAGCCCTATGCCATGGGCGCGCCCCAGGATTAACCTGGGTTTTGCGCGCGCCAAAGATCCGCGATCTGGCCCATGCTGGCGGGCCAGACGTTGCCGCGTGCCATGATGCCATCAAGCATGGCATTGAAAGCGCGAATGCGATGCGGCACGCCCATCAGCCAGGGTGTCACCGGCACTACCAGAATGCGCCCGCTGCCGGTTTCCTGTGCCTCGCGATCCAGTGTCTCATGCGCGGTCAGGATGGAATTGGTGAAATCCTCGGTGGCCAAATGCTGCTGGTGCAGCATGCGTTGGTCCGACAAATCCTGCGATAGCGGCATGCAGATCAGGCGCCCGGCATCGGTGGTCATGACATAGGGCATGTCATCATTCGCCCAGCCGGTGGTGAAGCTGAAGCCGGCTTCCGCAACCAGGCGCAGCGTATGGCTTGATTCTGAATGCGCCGGCGAATGCCAGCCGCGCACCGCCGCGCCAAAGCGTGCGCGCAACAAACTGGCAGCTTCCTGCACCGTGGCGCGTTCTTCTTCCAGCGCCACACCGCTGTGGTGTAGCCGGCCCATATCCAGGCCCGCACAGGCAATTTCCCATTGCGCGCCAGCGAGATCATCCATCAGCGCCGGATAGCGACGCGCCAGCACTGCGCTGAGCAATGCAGTGGCAGGCAGGCTACGCGCCGCAAGAGATTTCATCAGCCGATAAACGCCAATCCGATTACCATAATCGCGCAAAGTGTAATCCCAATAGGAAGGATAGGGCCGTTCCATGCCACCCGGCGCGATGAAGGGCTTGAGCGGCATATCCATCGGGAAATGGCCCATATGGACTGCGATGCAAAGCGCAACGCGTGCGCCATTCGGCCAGGAAACCGGCTTCGCAGCCGGAAGCGCGCGGTAGGGATAGATCTCATGATCCATCCCGCGCCGGCGGTGCGGGTAGTGCAGATAATCTTCAGGCAAGCCCTTCATGGTGTCCCCGCTGCGATCCAGGATTGCGCTTCCGCCAAATGATGTTCTGTGTACCAGGCGGCGATTTCTCGCCCCGTGGCAAGCCAGACCTTGTCGTGACGCACCACATGGCGCAGCACATCATCGAGAGCCTTGATGCGGTGCGGCTGGCCGATCAGGAAGGGATGGAGCGGCATGCACATCACGGTGCCACTCTCCGCGCCTTCTTCATAAAGCTGATCGAATTGCGCCTTGCAGATGGCGGCGAAACGTTCGGGCGGCGTATTGCGCATGGCCAGAAGCGGCACATCATTGATTTCAAGCGAATAGGGAATGCTGATCAAATGGCCGCTGCGCACCTTGATCGGTGTGGGCTGATCATCATGCAGCATATCGAGCGTATATTTTATGCCTTCTTCCGCCAGAAGATGTTGGGTGGTTTCATCATTGGAAATGGCGGGGGTGAGCCAACCATCCAATTCCTGACCGCTGGCGCGCTTGATGGTTTCGCGGTTCTCGCGAATGACGGCGCGTTGCTGATCTTCATTCATGCCGTAGAAGTAGCGGGTGTTATAGGTGCCATGGCTGAACAGCTCCCAGTCTAGTTCGCAGCAGCGTTCGATGATTTCCGGATAATGATCACAGACCGCGACATTGAGTGAGACGCTGCCACGCACCCCATGCCGCGCCATGACATCCGCCATGCGCCATAAGCCAACGCGATTGCCGTAATCGCGCCAGGAATAGCCAAGCACATCGGGTTGCGGGCGGGTCCAGGGCATGCGCCGCGCATTGGGCGGCGGGTCAAGCTCGTAATGTTCGATATTCGGCGCTACCCAAAAGGCGATGCGTGCGCCATTGGGCCAGGTGATGCGTGGGCGTCTGCGCCACGGCATGTAATCATAATGGCCCGGCTCACTCAGCATGGGGGATGATCCTTCACGCAACTAAAACTAATGCAGGATGCGAACTTCCAACGGCAAGCATAGCGTTCATGGCGCAGGAATATCAATCCGCTCCAATATGGCGCGGCCCTTGATGCGGGAAGCGAGCCCAAATTCCGGAAAGGCGCGCAGAAAGCTTCGCCGCGCTTCAGCATCTTCCGCATGGCAGAGCATGAGATGCGTGACGCCAATGCCTACATCCCGGTCATTGGGACCAAGTGAGGTTCCAGCACCGCCATCAATATCAAGGCGAAGCTGCTTTGCTTTCAGGCGCAGGCTGAACCAAAGCCCAAGGCGCTTGCCGCGGCCGATTGTGCGTTCAATAGGCCCAAAAACATGTTCGCCATCGGCGAAGATGTTGATCTTGATTGGCGTCGCAAAAGCGGGGCCGCGCAGCCGCAGGCAGAACAGAAAATCCTGTTCGGCCATATCATCGGGCAGCGGCAGGCAAAGGCGCGCCACTCCGGGCTTGGTCCAGGATCCCCAATCTTCCGGCCTGTGCCAATTGAGCCCATCGCGCAGCAGATCGCCCAGCGCCCTCTCGGACGGCGGCGTTGCGGCCGGTGCCTTGCCAAGATGGATCAGGTGCCCAAGCGGCAGGCGCAGGCATTTCTCTTGCCGCTGCGCGGCACTAGGTTCAGTTGCAAGAATACGATCAATGAATTCATCCGCGACTATGCGCCAGTCCCGGATTTCCGCTTTGGCGCGCGCGTGATCGCGAAGAGCCAATCTTTTGGCCGTGTCAAAAATCAGCATCTCAAGCTTTTCGCTGAGATCTTCCAGATCATTGTCGCGGAAATAGACCGCAGCCTTGCCGCCGGCCTCAGTCAGGGAGGTATTGCTGGCAACCAGCGAAAGCGTTCCGAAGGATAGGCTTTCCGTGACGGGCAATCCCCAGCCTTCGTAGAAACTGTTGAAGATGGAAAACAGACATTCCTCATAAAGCGTGGCCAGCGCGCCATCCGTCAGGCTCGAAATCAGCAGGATACGGTCATGCAGCGCCGGATTGGTGCGGAGAAACTCCGCCGGCTCATCAAAAAGCCAACCAGCGCGTCCAAGGCAGATTAGATTGGGTACCGCTTCTATGCCATGGCGTTCGATCAGCCGGGCCCAGGCCTTGAAAAGCAACACGTGATTCTTTCGGCTTTCCAACGTGCCGACGCAAAGAATGAAGGGCGCCTTGCTGGGCAGGATATGACGCACCGTATCCATTTCAGTGAGCGCGCGGGCGGCAAGATGGCTTCGCATATTGCCATTCAGCGCTATGGGATGGATGGGAAGCTCTGCATCGGGAAATGCGGCATTCAGGTGGTGGCGTATATCCTTGCCCGACCATTGCGAATTCGTGAGCACCGCATCCGCTTGCAGCATGGCGCCAAAGAACCAGTGGCGAAAATCCTCAACCAAGGCGCGTGGGCAATGTTCCGGTACCATCAGGGGAATGCAGTCATGGATCATCGGCACATAGCGAAGATCATAAAATTTGCGCAATTCGCGTATTTTCTGGAAGTAATTCTCGATCCACCAGGATGAACCAAGATTGACCAGCAGGAAGTGATCGCGCGGCGAAAAGCTGGCCAGATGCGCGGCCAGCGGCTGGTGTTTGGATAGGCCCTGCATCAGCGTCAGGAAGGCTTCCTCATCCGCCTCATCATGGGCTTCGGTTGCTTGATAGACAGCAAGGAAGATGTCTTCCGGAATATGCAGCCAATCATTCTGTGCTTGGTCAAAATAGACGATAATGGGATTGGTTCGATCCCGAAAATCGGTCACAGCATAATGGATGATATTGAGTTGAACGCGCTGGATGCCGGATGGGATGCGGCTTTCGCGCAAAAATTGAATAAGATCGGAGATATCGAAAATGATTCGCTTCCGCGCTACCTGAGGCTCGGACGGAGCTTTGGCGCCGGAGGCCGCATTCGCTTCTTGAGCGCGCTGGCTTTGTGGCGCTGCTGAAGCTGGGTCGGGTGGTGGCGCGGCAAGGGTGTTTTCCTCGGGCTTGGTTAAAAGCCGGCGCAGCGCGTGCATCATATCGTCAAAAAACCGTGCCAATGGCTATCTGTCCGGCAAGGTCACGAAGCGCCCGTAAAGCGCGGCAAGGCGCGCGTGATACCGATCCACGGAAAATGCCTGGGCGCGCAACGGCCCCGCTTCCGAAAGCCGCCCGCGCAGCGCTTCGTCATTGGCAAGCGCGCGAATGCCTTCCACCATCGCCTGCATGTCGTAGGGGTCAATCTGCAGCGCCGCATCGCCAACCAGTTCCGGCATGGAGGATGTGTTGGAAGTGAGCACTGGCGTACCGAGCATCATGGCTTCAAGCGCAGGCAAGCCGAAACCTTCATAGAGCGAGGGGAACAACACCGCCTTGGCGCCGCGGATCAGGCTGACCAGAACCGGAAAAGTCAAATAATCAAGCTGAATGACACGCGACAGCGGACCACCGCCTGTATTCTTATCCAGCAGTGAAAGCAGCCTGTCATGCTGTGCAAGGAAGCGCAGATCGCGCTTGCGGCGCCAGACTTTTTTACCGACGATCACCAAGGGATCAGGAATGCCGGAAGCAAGATGCGCTTCGATCATGCGCGTCACATTCTTGCGCGGTTCAAGCGCGCCGAAATAGAGGAAATAGCCCTTGAAGGGGATGCCAAAATTACCCTCGATCTCGTTTTTCACCTCATGCATCGGCTTGTTCTTCAGTGCCGCCGGAATATCCACGGCCTGATAGGTGACGGTGATGCGATCCTCCGGTACGCCGAAGAAGCTCATGATATCCTTCTTGGAGGATTCGCTGATGGTGACCAGATGATCCGCGTGCTTGGCGATGTGATTAAGCAGCCGGAAGTAATTGCGCTTATTGTCAAGTGTGGCGTAAGGCAGGCGCAAGGGCACCAGATCATGCAGCGTATAGATGTTCTTGGCGCCCACGGCGCGCAGCGCCAAGGGAAAGGTCCAGTGCATCAATTCCGGCGGTTCAAGGAAATGAACGGGAATGCGTCCCGCCGCGATTTTTGTGGCCAAGCGCTGCTTGTCGTAAAGCCCCTTCACATTCCAGATATGATCGAAATGCGGCAGCCTATTC
>JAPLOJ010000412.1:0-2470 GCA_026400795.1 Alphaproteobacteria bacterium | reverse complement strand
CGCGGATGACGCTGCCTGTCACGGGTACACGCGTGGCGATTTCGCCAAAGGGCAGGGCCAGGGTGCGCAGAATATTGCGCGGCATATCTTTCAGCCGGGGGCGGCGTTCCAATGGCGCATCAAAAAAGGAAACCTCACGCAGCAAGGGATTTCGGCTCACCGTGCGTGATTGTCCACCATAGAGCACACCCACTTCCGCCCCAAGTTCACGCAGCGCGAGCGAAAGATTGCGCGCATAGGTCGCAACCCCCGTGCCCTGCTGCAGGGAAAGATTATAGCCATCAATATAGACGCGCGGTTTTTGCAAGATGATCCTGCCTAGGATAGTGATGATGAGGCTAGGGGTCTGTTACGCCAGGTGAAGCGCCAAAGTCCAGGATAACGCTAACCGCCACCCGCCAGCTTATCTTGCGTTTTGGTGGCAAAATCGCTGGCGTCATGGCGTTCGTGCAATTGTTCGGCGGGTTCACCGGTGACGCGGTTTACCATACGTCCGCGCTTCACGGCAGGGCGAGCGAAGATCGCATCCGCCCAGCGTTGCACATTCTTGTATTCATGCACGGCAAGGAATTCCGCCGCACCATACAGGAAGCCCTTCACCAGGCCGCCATACCAGGGCCAAACGGCGATATCGGCGATGGTATAGTCATCACCGCCCAAATAGGCGCTTTCGGCGAGGCGGCGATCCAGCACATCCAATTGCCGCTTGGTTTCCATGGCGAAGCGATCAATCGCGTATTCGATCTTCACGGGGGCATAGGCATAGAAATGCCCAAAGCCACCGCCGAGGTAAGGCGCGCTGCCCATTTGCCAGAACAGCCAGGAAAGGCATTCGGCGCGCAAAGCGGGGTCTTGCGGCAGGAAGGCGCCGAATTTTTCTGCCAGATGCACCAAAATCGCGCCGCTTTCGAAAACCCGGATGGGCTTAGGCCCGCTGCGGTCCAATAGCGCCGGGATTTTGGAATTGGGGTTTATATCCACAAAGCCGCTGCCAAATTGCTGGCCCTCACCAATGCGTATCAGCCAAGCATCGTATTCCGAGCCTGAGTGGCCTTGCGCCAAAAGCTCCTCCAGCAGGATCGTAACCTTCTGGCCATTGGGCGTGCCGAGCGAATAAAGCTGCAAGGGGTGGTGGCCCACCGGCAATTCCTTGTCATGCGTTGGGCCGGCGATGGGGCGGTTGATATTGGCAAAGCGCCCGCCATTGGCCTTGTTCCAGGTCCAGACTTTCGGGGGGGTATAATCGCTGCTGCTGCTCATGGGGGTGCTCCTTGATCTGGTGGCAGGCTCGCGCGGCTGGCCGCGCCGCGCAAGGTGGCCGGGGCTTGGAGGGAAGGCGCCGCGCTGGTATCGGCTATCTTGAAGGGTTAGGGGTAGCGAAATGGGCATCACCATCCACGGGATCAGGAATTGCGACACCATCAAGAAGGCGCGGGCCTGGCTTGACGCGAATGGCATCGCCCATGACTTCCATGATTACAAGATTTCGGGGATTGAACCTGAAAAGCTGCAATCCTGGGTGCGGAGCGCGGGCTGGGAAGCCGTGCTGAACCGAAGCAGCACGACCTTTCGCAAGCTTCCCGAAGACCGCAAGCAGGATTTGGATGCCGCCCGCGCGATGGCCTTGATGCAGGCCGAACCCAGCATGATCAGGCGGCCGGTGCTGACGCGGGGCAACCTTTTGGTCATCGGCTTCGACCCTGCGCGTTACACCAAGGCGCTGCTGGGTTAGGCAAGGTTTCACCGCCCGGCGCCTCAAAATCACCATCAGCGACCCATATGGTGATCCAAATCATGTAAGAAGGGTGCCGGGGTGGCTGAGGGGCTCAATCTTCAGGCCTATAGCGATGCGCTGGTCGTGCTAGGCACGGCGGGCGTGATTGTGCCGCTGTTGCGCCGCGTCGGTGTCAGCCCTGTGCTTGGCTATCTTGGCGCGGGGGCGCTGCTGGGGCCGCTCGCGCTTGGGTCCTTCATCAATGAATATCCGCTGCTTTATTGGTTCACGGTGATTGACGCGAAAAGCGTGACTGCGATTGCCGAGCTTGGCGTGGTCTTCCTGCTGTTCCTGATTGGGCTTGAGCTTTCCTTTGATCGCCTGAAGGCGATGCGCCGGCTGGTGCTGGGCCTTGGGGGGCTGCAATTGGCGGTCAGCTTTGTCGCCATCAGCCTGATTGGGCTGGCCTTTGGCCTGACGCCCCAGATTGCGGCGGTACTGGCCGCCTGCATGGCACTTTCCTCCACGGCCATTGTGCTGGAATTGCTGGCGCAGCAGGAAAGGCTGCTCACCAGCGGCGGGCGCGCCAGCTTTGCCGTGCTGCTGGCCCAGGATGTGGCCGTGGTGCCCATATTGCTGTTTATCGGCATCCTCGGCGCCAAGGGGGGCGGCGCCGTTCTGCTCAGCATCGCCACTGCCTTGGGGCAGGCTTTGCTGGTGCTAGCGCTGATTGTGCTGGTGGGGCGCGTGGTGCTG
>JAPLOJ010000347.1:8412-24743 GCA_026400795.1 Alphaproteobacteria bacterium | reverse complement strand
GTCCGTCATGCAGGACGGAGAGTGACGATGCGCATAGAAACTGAAACCCGATGGATGGTGCTGGGCACGGATGGCCGGCATGTTTCATTGGGTCGCGCCGAGCCGAGCGAGGCGGAAGTGATGGCCGCGAGCGACGCCCTTGCCGCGCAGAGGCTTTCTGGATGGCTCGCGCGCATGCAGGGCGAATACTACAGCCGGGGCTGCGTGATGCCCGAACCCCTCCAGCGCATCGGCATTGCGCATGACGCCGACGAGCAAGCAGCCCTGACCACATTCCACGCAGCGCGGCAGCGCAGGCTGACAATGAAGTGAATCAACCTCGTAGCGCAGGTGCTGGCACTCGGCCCTCCCAACAGCGGCTTTTTTCCTTGCAGCAGAGGTCCCGTTTTTCATAATCTCACCTCGCTTGGTGATGCTTCACATTGCTGGCGGGCCTGCCCTGCTAGTAGGCGTGTGCGGCGTTCGAGGGACGGCAGGCGTTCTTCGGCTCACCAAGCCTTCCTGCTCCGCGCGCTGATGGCGGGAGGTCGCCGCCATGGCTGAACTGACATCCTCCACGCGCGAAGCCGCACGACGCCTTTGCGTCAGCGACACCGCAATGTACAAGGCAGAACGGACGGGGCGCATTGCGCGCGAACCGGATGACATAGCAATTGCCGTTGCCGCTCATTGACGACTCCAAGCCGTGTTCGCGCAGAATTTTCTGGTGGTCGTGCCAACAGTATTGGCTGCCACGGTCGCTATGGAAAATGCAGCCCCGCGGCGGAGACCGGAGCGCGATGGCCATTTTCAGCGCGCGGAGCGCTAGGTCGCGTTTCAGGCGATCACTAACGGCCCAACCGATCAATCGGAAAGGCCCCGCGCTGTTCTTCGACGAACCTAAACCTCACGGCTTTTGGCTCGCGAAGAACTGGGAAGCTTTTTTAGGATGTCCCTCTCCTCCTTCAGGATACGGACCTCACGACGAAGTCGTTCATTCTCCCGCGCAAGCTCGTGGTCCTCGGCAGAGACCACATCCGTACCACGGTGCGCGCTCACCCATTTGTTCAAGGTCGAAAAGCCGACCCCCAGATCATCCGTAACCTGGTGCCGCGAAAGCCCGCTGGTCAGCGCTATCCATACCGCTTCGTTACGAATTTCATCCGTCCTGCCTGTGCCCTTGGTTCATCTCCTTTGCTGCACAATATGTGATCAAAGGAGCAGCACAAAACCGTGACAGGTCCGCCTCCGATTCAGCCGAGCATGATCGCGTGGAAACTATGCCCTCAAGCAACGCGCCACGGCTGGCATGAAGTGTGCGACCGGGGGTGTCTCCAGCCCCTTGACCTTGGCTCTTTCATCGTAACGGCGGAGTTGCAGCGCTTCCTTGTATTGCGGCAACGCTTCAAACTCCTGCACTTCTTCAGACGACATCGGCCCTCCCTGAAGTGCGAGGCTTTTCACGCTATCCGGTGAGAGCTTCGCAAAATAATCTGCCTCCACGGCACAGAGATAGCGCTTGGCCGCCACATGCAAGCGCACAGGCTCTGTCACCTCAGCGCCGAAATGCGCCTTGAGCCATTCGTGGCCAAGCTCCTCGTGCCGATCATCAATGCCCTTATCAGCAGGATTATCACCAAGGTCATGTACCATATGGCCGATATCATGCAGCAGGGCCGCGACGATCATGGCATCGCCCTTACCTTCCTGCTCGGCAAGCCAGGCGCCTTGCAGGGCGTGCTGCTGTTGATTGATCAGGGACAGCCCGTAACGGCCACTGGCTTTTTGCTCAAGCAAGCCTTGGATTTCGTTCAGGAGTTCGTTCTTCATGCTCATCACTTTCCATTCTCGAAATAAACAGGGTTGGTCCAAGCCCGACGACCAGCAGCGTCCGCAATCACGATACGCGCGAAACCGCCCGCGCGGTGCTTGGTATAGTTCAAACGCACCCGGGTTTGACCATGCAGGACTGATTGCGCAGCGCGAGACCCGCGGCCCAGTACCATAACGCTTGCCGCGGCGCTGCAGGTGACTTCGACTTCTTCCGCTCCCCAGGCAACATGGTGGATCAATGGGCCTTGTGTTGCGTAGTAATGACCGGCTTTCAGCGCTGTTTGCAGAGCTTCAGGTTCATTCTTTTCGGCTTTCACCATCACCCAGCCGCCGAAGGCATCCATACAAGCAAAATGCGCGTCATCAACCGCGATCAAGCCAATGCGGCGCCCCTGGGACAGAAGCTGATCGGCGAGATAAACACCATCGCCACGCTCAGTGCGAAGCTGGGAAGTGTGGTTGTAAACCTCTACTGCATGGGCATCAGGCAGCGTAGCCGCGTCCTCGACCGTCAGGGCATACCATCCCGGATGTGGAATGGCGACAAAGGCGCCAGCGGCAACCGCACGGGCAGCTAACGCTGCACCAGTTTCACCCTCCTGCAGCGGTGCAAATTCGGTAGGTAAACCCACTGCCAAGATATGCCAGATTTCGCCCAATTGGGTTGCGGGCGCATGCAATTCTGCGCCAAGGATTGTGGTAAATTGCCCTGTTCGAAAGGGCCGAGTATCCACGATCGGGAAGCCATATTTGGCCATGAAATGATCGGTGAGCGCAAGGAAATCATATCCTGCCTCTCGATAAGTCGCGCACACGGCCTCGGGCGATCTCACCCCATCTGAGGCATTGGAATGGGTGTGGATATTGCCTTTCCAAAAGCGACCTGGCGCAGAAAAAGTGGGATCAATGGGGCTTTGGGTAGTCATCGGTCTTTCAAACTCCGGCAAAAGCAGGTTCGGCAACCCGGGTTGCACGTGTGGCGGCATCAAGTAACGCCGCGGTATAGGGATTGGAAGGCGTGCGGAAAACCGCGTTCGTTTCGCCCTGTTCGAGAATGCGACCGCTACGCATAACAATCACTCGGCTTGCCATACGCCAGATCACCGTCAGATCATGCGTGATCAGCAATAGTGCGGTCCCGGCGCGACGCTGCATCGCTGCAAGTTGGTCAAGCAATTGGGCCTGTACCGAGGCATCAAGTGCTGAGGTTATTTCATCACACACCAGCAAATCCGGCTCTGCAGCAAAGGCACGCGCGATGGCCACCCTTTGCTGTTGTCCCCCCGATAATTGACGGGGAAATCGTGTGAGAAGGTCAGCGTTCAGGCCCAGCTCTTCAAACAGTTGGACGGTGCGTGCTTCTGCCTTTCGTTTGTCAAGGCCATGAAACAGCCGCATCGGACGCGCAACTTGGTCTCCCACCCGGCGCCTGGGATTGAGTGAGGAAAGCGGATCCTGGAAGACCATCTGAATACGGCGACGATGTTCAATGCTTCGTGCGGCAGCGCGCCCGGCAAGTGCAGCCCCGTCAAAGCGCAGTACGCCACGCTCCGGTGCCAAAAAACCAGTCACAAGGCCGCCAAGGGTTGTTTTTCCTGAGCCTGATTCGCCAATCACCCCCAAAACCTCGCCACGGCCTAGGCTGAAATTGATATCGGTCAATGTCGGCGTCGTTGTGGATGCACGACGTAACAGCAAGGATGGGCGCGCATAGCTGAACCCAAGCCCTGCGACTTCAAGAAGTATACTTCCATGACGGCCGGGCTGCGCTTCAGATGCACCATCAACGCGCAAAGCCGATCCCAAAAGTAGTCTTGTATAGGGCTGCGCAGGTGCGCCAAAAACCTGCTGAACCGGGCCTTCCTCCACTACCTTGCCATGCTGCATCACCATCACGCGGTCGCAAATCTCGGCGATGACATTGAGGTCATGCGTGACAAAGACCATGGCACCACGACGCGCCCTGCGCAGTCGCTGGATCAGTTCCAGTACCTGCGCCTCGGTGGTTTTGTCGAGCGCGGTTGTAGGTTCGTCCAGTACCAGCAAGGCCGGATCGCAGGCCAGCGCGCAAGCCAGCACTACCCGCTGACGTTGTCCGCCAGAGAGTTGATGCGGATAGCGCTGTGCAATCTTCTCGGGCTCGGACAGGCCCATTTCTGTTAGTAATTCAAGCGAACGTAAGCTTGCGGCCTTGGGCGAAAGCCCGGCTCGGTGCCGCAGTACCTCCTCCACCTGAACACCAACCCGCAGATGAAAGGTCAGCGATGAAAGCGGGTGCTGAGGAACCATGGCAACGTCACGCCCGCGCAGCGCGGCAAGAGCTTTCGGCGCAAGTGAAACAAGATCGCGCCCGCCAAGCAGAATGGAACCAGACTCAATCCTACTGCCTCCCCGCGCATGGCCGAGTAGTGCGCGCGCAAGAGTGGATTTCCCGCTTCCGCTCTCACCGGCAATACCGAGTGTCTCACCGGACGCCAAATCGAAGGACACCTCATTCACCACTTGATTTCGACGGCCCTGTTGGCTGAACCAGGAGATGTTCAAGCCGCGGACGCTGAGCAAGGGCTCAACCACTGGCGCCCCCACGGGCCGCATCCAAGCCAAGTGCTTCGGCGAGACCTTCCGCGGCCAGATTTATCCCAAGCACAAGCGTGCTGATCGCAAGCGCAGGTGCAAGCACAAGATGTGGTTCGCTATCCAACAAGGCCATGGCATCTTCCACCATCAGCCCCCAATCCGGTGTTGGTGGCGAAATGCCAAGCCCAAGAAAGGATAGCGCTGAAACCAGCAGCAAGGCGGATGAGGCACGAAGCGCGAATTCCACCGCCATCAGATCTGCCACATTGGGCAAAAGCTCACGCAGGATTATCTTTGGGCCGCTTTCACCATTCAGTTGGGCCGCGCGCACGTAGCCTTGTTCCATCAGCACAATGCCAGCGGCGCGTGTTGTACGAATGACGCCCATCATTTGGATGATCCCTATCGCCAAGATCAAGATGGGGATTGATTGTCCAAAGCCAGTCACGAAAATGGCAACAAAGAGGATGGTGGGCACCGCGAGTTTCATTTCAACGAGGCGAAGCATGCAATCATCAAAAGCGCCACGCATAAAGGCGGCAGAAAGCCCAAGTACCGCGCCTCCAACGACAGCAATTATCCCAGGGCAGGCAGGATTGCGGAGCAGGGCCTTCATGCACTGCGCGTCCGCGGATCAAGCGTGCTTATGCCAAGATCTGCCAATAGATTAAAGCTTACCACACAGATAGCGGCAGCAAGGGCGATGGCCTGGACAACATGGACTTCCCGGCGTGTCACGGCCCGGACCAATTCGGCGCCAATACCGGGATAGGCGAATACCATTTCAACCACCACAATGCCCGAAACAAGTGAAGCCGCGTAAAGCGCGGCAGCTGAAAGGCCCGGAATCACCGCTGCTGGTAGCGCATGCACCAATAGAATCCGCCAGCGCGGTATGCCTGACAGGTGAAGCCTTTCCACAAAGTCAGACGCCATCACTTCAATCATGCCAACCCGCAGGATCCGCCCCAGATAGGCTATGGAGCCGATGATAGTGGTAATCACCGCCAGTGGCGCGGCGGCAAGCAGAACGCTCAACGGGTCATCGGTGCTTGCGGTAATCGTCGCCGGGAAAATGGGCCACCACACCGCGAAGACAGCAATCAACAGCAAGCCTGTAACGAATTCAGGAATGGAATAGCCGATGATCGCGGCGCCGGAGACGGCATTGTCAAGGCCGCGACCCTTGGCCTGGGCGGCCGCCATGGCAATGCCAAGAGCAACCGGCAAGGCAAGCAGCAACGTAACGGCCGCAAGGGCCATGGAATTACGCAGCGGCATGGCAACAATGTCGGCCACTGGCGCGCGCGTGATGATGGTGCGCCCAAGGTCAAACTTCAGAAGCCCGCCGAGAAAGCCGAGATAGCGTTCAAGGATGGGCCGGTCCAGGCCGAGTTCCGCCTTGCGCCTGGCCAGCACCTCGGGTGGCATCATCGCCACCTCATCTGCCGAAAGCGACACGTCCAACGCATCGCCCGGCAAGACTTCGGTGGCGAAGAAAATGAAGGTCGCCAGCAGGAACAGCGTGGCGAGGGAGAGCGCGCCCCGCCGCAGGATTAGCGAGATCAACTACGCCAGACCTCGTCGAAGCGCACCGACCAGATCTGCGGGTGGAATTCAAAGCCCTGGACATGGCGGCGGCGGACCGAGAAGGTCATGGTGCCTGCTGGCAGCAGCGCCGGAACTTCCTCGTGCAGAATGCGCTGCATCTGACTGAACATCGCGCTACGGGCCTGTGCATCGCCCTCGCGCATCGCCTGCGCATAAAGCGCCATATAGGCGTCGTGCTGCGGCCCGCGCCAATGGCCGGATTCCACAAAAGCGTCGCGCATGCGGAACAGCGAGATGCCGGGGTTGCGCGGGCCAACAGCGGTCATCGCGAAGCGGTGGAAGCTACCTTTGGAGAAGTCATTGTCGCCGGTGCGGAACTGCACATAGCCATCCGCCGGGCGCTGCTCCAGCGCCATCGTCAGCCCTGCCTCGCGCGCGGTTTCCTGCAGCACCTGGAAATAGCGGCCAACCTCGGGCGATTGCGGCGACCAGTAGAGCGTGCCGAGATTGATGCCATTAGGGCGCCCAGCGGCGGCCAGCAGCGCCCTGGCGCGTGCAACGGCTTCGGCGCGCGGGATGCGGGGCAGCGCCAGGAAATTCGGGTCGGCGGCGACAAGGTGGCTGTCATTGCCGACCCAGCCATTGCCCTCGCCATAGACCAGGCGCACGATCGCCTCGCGGTCCACGCCCAGCGCCAGGGCTTGGCGCACCCGCTTATCCTCAAAGGGCGAGCCCGGGTGCTTAGGCAGTTGGATGACGTAGTGATGACCGCCACCGCCGCTGTCCACCACCAGGTCGGCGTCGCGCTGCAGGCCACGCACGCTGCGCGGATCGATGGTCATGACCACGTCGAATTGCCCGGAGCGCAGCCCGGCCAATGCCGTTTCCTGCTGGCCTTCGCGGTTGTGCAACTCGATCCGGTCGAGATAGGGGAAGCCCTCGCGCCAATAGGCGGGGTTGCGCTCATAGACCGCGATACGGTTGGGGTCGGTTGAGGCGAAGCGGAACGGGCCTGTGCCGATGCCGGTATTGCCGATGGTCTCGACCGGTGCGGCGGGCATGATCATGTTCTGGTATTCGGCCAGGACATAGGGGAATTCGGAATTCCCGGCATCGAGCGTAAAGCGCACCCGGCCATCGGCCATCGCCTCGATCTTCTGGATCTGGCCCGAAGCGAAGTTGCGCTGACGGTGCAATTCATAGGAGGCGACGACATCTTCCGCGCGCAGCGGCGTGCCGTCATGGAAGCGCACGCCGGGGCGCAGCGTGATGTCCCACACGCTCTGGTCCGCGCTTGCGGGAGCCCAGGCGGTGGCGAGTTCGGGCTGGAGCCGCATTTCGCGATCCACCCAGACAAGCGCGTTGTAGGGAATGCGCGTGGTCAGATCGACGGTGAAATAAGGGTGGCGGGCGGTCTGCGCAGAGGCGACGAAGCGGTTGGCCGAGCATTGCGCGACGATGATGGTGCCGCCGCGCCGTGGCGTCGCGGTTTGCGCGGCAGCCGCCAAGGGCGTGAGGGCGAGGCCTGCGAGGCCGCGTCGGGTAATGTTCATGGCAAGTTCCTCCTCAGGCCGAGCGCCAGACTTCATCCCAGCGGATGGACCAATGCTGCGGGTGATTTTTCAGGTTCTGGACCGTGCTGCGCTTGATCAGCACGTTGTTACGCCCGGCGGGTAGAATGGCCGGCACTTCTTCGCGCAGGAGCTCCTGCATTTCGGCATAAATGGCGCGCCGCGCAGCGGCTTCGGCTGTCAGCATCGCACGCGCGTAAAGTGCCATGTAACGTTCAGCCGCAGGGCCAGACCAATAGCCGCTCTCGTTGTTTGCGGGCCGCATGCGGAAAAGACTTATGCCCGGGTTACGCGGACCAACGGCTGTATAGGCAAAGCGGTGCCAATTACCCTTGCTGACATCAGGGTCACCGGTACGGAAGCGAAGATAGCCGTCATTCGGCCTTTCTTCGATTGGCAGCGTAATGCCAGCTTCACGCACGCTTTCCTGAATGAATTGGAAATACCGCGCCATCTCCGGCCATTGCGGTGCGTAATATAGCGTTGGCAGTGTGACGCCATTTGGGTGGCCCGCTTCGGCGAGCAGGCGACGGGCAAGTGCCAAATCGCGCCCCCGTTCTGGCGCCACGAACATGGGGTCCGCAGCAGCAAGATGGCTGTCATTACCAACCCACCCCCAGCGCGTACCGCCGTAAACAATGCGCACCAATCCTTCGCGGTCAATCGCGGCTGAAAATGCACGGCGGATGCGCGCATCATTGAAAAGGGAGCCGGGGTGCTTGGGCAGAATAATCACCGCTTGGTCGCCGGAAGCGGCCGGCACAAGATCCGTTTGCGGTTCGCGCTCCATTTGGCGGGTAAGGCGCGGATCAATATTCAACATCGCATCGAATTGGCGCGCACGGTAACCGGCCAGCGCCGCTTCTGACTGACCTTCGCGATTGATCACCTCAAGCCGGTCAAGAAAAGGAAAGCCTTGGCGCCAATAATCATCGAAGCGCTCGAAGGTCATACGGCGCTGCGGGTCGCTACCCGTGATGCGGAAGGGGCCGGTGCCGATACCTTCAAGGCCGATACGATCAATATCAGGATTGGCCGGCATGACGACGCAGTCATATTCTGCCAGAACAAAGGGGAATTCAGAATTACCCGCGTCAAGATGGAAGCGGATGGTCGTCGGGTTCATCACTTCGGTACGTTGTATTTGCTGAGAGGCAAAATTACGCCGACGATGCAATTCGAAGGACGAAGCCACATCATTCGCGGTCATGACGCGTCCGTCATGAAAACGAACCCCCTCACGGATGGTGACTTCCCAAACCTTGAGCGAGGCATCCGCGGGTACAATGCGGGTGGCGAGTTCAAGCTGAAGCCTTAGGTCTTCGTCCACCCATGCCAGCGTGTTGTAGGCTGATCGGGTGATCAGATCGACCATGAAATAAGGATGGCGGGAATTGGTGGCGTCACCACCACGGCGATTGCCCGAAAGCTGGGCATAGACCAGGGCGCCACCGCGTCGCGGGGTTGCAGCCGGCTGCGCCACGGCAAGGGCAGCGTTTAGGGCGCCAAATAACGCGGTCCCGGCACCCAGGGCCGTACGACGAGAAAAACCAACCATCTCACCCTCCATAGAGAAATTCTATGACAATTTCTCTGACATTGGATATACTGATGGATATTGATGACACTTCAATGACAGGAAAATGAGGTGTAAATGACATCCGACCCAGAAGAGGCAAACAAAGGTCGTAAGGAGGGCGGCATAAGCTTGGCCGCCTTGAGGTGCTTTGTCGCAGTAGCCGAAACGGGCAGCCTTTCGCGCGCGGCCGCATTGCTCGGCGTAAGTCAGCCCACCGCTTCAATCAACCTGGCGGGACTTGAACGAAATTGCGGCACTCTCTTGCTGTATCGTCGTCCCCGGCTTGCCCTGACCGACGCCGGACGCGATATGCTCATTCGTGCTAGGCTTGTGCTCAGCCGCATGCATGAACTGGAAGGTTCAATAAACACCTTTCGCGATCTCAGCCGTGGCAGCCTCTCTGTCGGCTTTTCCACCCCCGCCTTTGCGATGCCAATGATCGCTGCCTTTATGCGCGAATACCCAGGCATCCGTATCCGGTGCAGGCTTGGCAATACGTCGGGACTGCTTGAAGCTCTGGCATCGTGCCAGATCGAGGTTGCGGTCATGACCTTGATAGATCCACCCGAGGGAATGGCGTGCCGAAAGATTGCCCAGCAACGGCTTATGGCTTGCGTACCCGCTGCAAGCCTGCCCGATGGCCTTTCATTGCAGGAATTGGCGGCCGGGCCATTGGTTGTAAGGGAAGCAGGCTCCATGACGCGGCTCATGCTTGAGCGAGCCTTTGCGCTGCACGGTCTCTCACCAAACATTTGTCTTGAGGTCGCCAGTCGTGAAGCTGCCAAGGAGGCAATTGCAGCGGGCATTGGGTTTGGTGTGGTCCTGGACGGCGAAATGGGCAACGATTCCCGCCTAGCCGCGGTGCAAATCAAGGCGCCGCCAATTTGCGGAAATGTCTATGCGGTGGCCTTGCCTGAATCGCTCGAACTGCCTGCCCTGCGGGCTTTCTTTCCGGGTCCGGCTGAAAGCACTTGACCACTTTAGACCCGACTCAAACCGCCCTTATTGGGCTTGAGGATGGCTGAAACGAAAACGTCATTCCATTGTCACCCTGGTGAAATGCCCTTCGCCTATCGAAAAAACAAATCACGGGAAGGGTATCGACATGAACCGCTTTGGTCGCCGGTCGCTGATTTTGACCACATCCGCCTTCGCCACGCTGTCTGCGCCGGCCATTCATGCTCAATCGCGCGGTGCATTGCGTGTGGGCCTTGGCCCGCAGCAGCCCACCCAGGCGGATACACGCCGCGTGTGGGAGCCTCTCTATCGCTTGGTCGCCGAACGTCTCGGTTTAAGCCTCACGCTTAATGTCGCCAACGACTGGGCTGGTATTTCTGTAGCGCTTCAAAATGAGCAGATTGACATCGCGCAGATGGGCCCTTGGGGTTACATCCTGGCCCATGTGAATGGTGGCAGCCGTATCGTGAATACGATGCTGGTCAATGGTATCCCGACGTACAAGGCCATCATCGTTGGCCGACCTGGCTTGAGCATTGCGCGTTTCCCTGAGGAAGCTCGCGGTCTATCCATGCAGATGCTGGATCGGGGATCGACTTCGGGCTGGCTGGTGCCCACGCATTTCCTGCGCAGCAAGGGCATTGATCCGCAGAGCTTTTTCAGCCGCTACGCCGAAGGCGCCTCCGCAGCCGCCGCACAGATGGCGACGATCAACGGTCAGGTCGATCTGGCCACTGGCTGGGATACGCATCGCAATACGATGATCCGCAATGGGACGATCAACGCGACATCCAATCAGATTATTTGGGAATCCGAACCGCTCCCCAATGAATGTGTTGTAGTGCGGCGCGGCATGGAAGACGGAATGGCCCGTCGTATCGGCGAACTTTTTGCTGGCCTGACGCAGTCCGAATTGGAATCGCTGCCATGGCCCTATACTGGCTTTGTGCCGGCCACGCATGAACCCTATCGGGGGCTTGAGCAGATGGGCCGCGACCTTGGCGTGCTCCGCGCAGCCTGAGGCGTGTCCGACTTTCCACGCAGGCTGCCGGACGGAAGTTACGTAGAAGCACCGTTTCGCCCCTTCTCTGCCGCGAATATCGCGCGTGCCTGCGTGGCTATTTTGCTCCTGGGTTTCCTGGCGCTTTGCATTCGGCTTGCTCAGGTGGACCCAGAAGCGCTGATCAATGGGTTGCCACGCCTACTTAACTGGGCGGCGAAAGCTTGGCCGCCCCTGCTCATTGATCTTGATGCCTTTGCGCTCCGTGGCCTTGAAACAGTCGCCATCGCCACAGTAGGCACGGTAGTAGCCACATTGCTGGCCTTTCCCCTTTCGGTCTTCATCGCGCGCAATGTCACGCCTTCGCCCGCACTCTCTCTTCCGGTACGCTGGGCAGTCAATGCGTTTCGTGGAATTGATACCGTTGTTTTCGCGCTACTTTTTGTTGCTGCTGTAGGCCTTGGGCCCTTCGCAGGCGTGCTAGGAATGATTGTGCATTCCATGGGTGTCATCGCTAAGCTCAATGCTGAGGCGATTGAAACCCTGCCCTCTGCGCCACTGGAGGCAGCAGCACTTTCAGGAGCAAATCGCACCAAGATCGTAACTTATGCAATGCTACCCGCTGTTTTGCCGAACCTGGCTTCCGTCTCGCTCTATGTTTGGGAAGCAAATGTTCGCACCTCCACTATTCTCGGCATTGTGGGTGCGGGTGGCATAGGCATTGAAATCAAGGCAGCGATTGACCTTCTGGATTTTCCGAAGCTTTTTACGCTTTCCGTGATTGTGCTTATCATGGTGACCGCGATTGACCAATTCTCTGCATGGCTTCGGCGTCGGTTGGTCTAATTGAAAATGCATTCACTTTTGATCGAGACCGTGACCAAGCGTTACGGCACTACGCTGGCACTTGATGACGTATCCTTCGTTGTGGATCCCGGTGAATTTGTGGCGTTGCTTGGTCCATCAGGGGCCGGCAAATCCACATTGTTCCGCTGTGTCACGCGCCTAGTGGCGCCGGATACAGGCGTAGTTCGGGTGCTGGGGCGTGATATGTCTGCGCTTGGTGGGCAGGAATTGCGTCTGGCCAGACGTGACGTAGGTCTGATTTTTCAGCAGTTCAACCTGATTGGTCGGCTTTCGGCCATGGATAACGTGCTGGCCGGTCGCATGGGGCATGCGTCAACTTTGCGGGTAGTGCTTAGGCAATTTACCCGCGCTGACCGGCAATTGGCCCTAGCCGCCTTGGATCGCGTTGGCTTGCTCGAACGTGCTGGTCAGCGCGCGGATTCGCTTTCAGGTGGCCAGCAGCAGCGTGTGGCGATCGCGCGCGTCCTAGCCCAGCAGGCCCGCCTTCTCTTGGCCGATGAACCCGTCTCTAGCCTAGATCCCCAATCGGCCGAAAATGTCCTCGGCATATTGCGCAATATCGCGCGGGAAACTGGGATCGCTGTTGTCTGTGCACTTCATCAGGTGGATTTGGCGCGGCGCTACGCTGATCGCGTAGTCGCACTTCGCGGTGGGCGTAAGTTGCTCGATGTCAGCGTCAATGCCTTCGATCAGAACGCCTTTCAGGAACTCTACGGCGCTCATCCGGGCTGATCTTTCGCTCCGCCATCAAGCCTATCTTCACCGATGATGTTTCTCTCAGCAGAGCTGGCACGGAGAAGCTTGCCAGCCCATCAGCAACTGGGACCATCAGGCGAAATTCGCTCAGCGCCAGATTGCTTTGCATCCAGAAGGAGCGCATGGGCCGGATGATGCTCTCGCCCGTCCTCCGTCAGCCAGATGAATCTGGCGAAATGCGGCAATTCGAGCACGCTGCCAGCGAACGGCAAGCGCAGCCCCTTCCCTACCGCCGCCAAGAACCGCACGCCCGGCACTGGATTGAGGCCGGGCAGCACTGGCCGGGTCGGCAGCTTCAACTGGTGCGCGACGTCGTAGTGCACGATCTGCCCATCCACCCTCGCCACGAACCAGCAATGCATGCCGGGCGCCCGGTCGCTGCCCTCCTTGAACCAGAAGCCGGCGGTATAGGCAGCCGTGAGCCCAGCGGCGCGGCAAGCGGCCACGCAATACCCATGCATGTCCAAGCAATGCCCGCGCGTTGGCTTGGTGAGCAAAGGCACATCGGCGCGCCCCTCCATCAGGCTGCCCGGCCCATGCCCGTACCAGAAGTGATCTGCCGCATGATCAACGATGCGCTGCAACGCCTCCGCCTCGTTCGACGCACCCTGTACCAGCTTCGTGATGAAGCCCCGCAACTCGGCCGAGGGAATCACATAGCGTGTGGCGGGCGGTGTCCAGATCCACTCCGGCGGGTCGCCATCAAAGGCTTCCAGGCGATAATGCAGGACAGGGCGCATCGGCGCCGTGGTCGGGCGAATGATATAGGCTTCCTGCGC
Source organism: Alphaproteobacteria bacterium (assembly GCA_026400795.1). GTDB lineage: Bacteria > Pseudomonadota > Alphaproteobacteria > Acetobacterales > Acetobacteraceae > Neoroseomonas. Next base: position 11,294 of record JAPLOJ010000347.1, on the reverse strand, counting down.
CGAATTGGTGGTGCGCAGTTGGTCCACCACCTCCCCATGCTCGACCTCAAAGCTTTCAAGGCGATAGCCGAAGGCATCCGGAAACAGCGGCGCCAGCAGTAGCGGCGCGCCTGGCGGCACAGGATCGGAGAACTGGACGGTCACGATAGGCAAGGTGGAATCTCCTTTCTGATACGCGGTCAAGCTTCGGCCACTGCCAGCAATTCGGCGGCGCATTCCCGCCCCGCACGGCGGCGTGGCATCGCGGCGACCAGGGCTTGCGTGAAGGCATTGGCAGGGCGTTGCAAAATGGCTTCGGCGGCGCCGATCTCGATAACTCGCCCATCCTTCATCACCGCGATCCGGTCCGACACAGCACCGACGGTTTCAAGGTCATGGCCGATGAAAAGCAGCGCCAAGCCGCGTTCGCGCCGGATGCGGGCGAGCAAATCCAGCACTTGCGCCTGCACTGTCATGTCGAGCGCCGAGACCGGCTCATCACAGACCAGTAGCTTGGGATCGACCGCCAAGGCGCGGGCGATCGCGACGCGTTGCCTTTGCCCGCCCGAAAGCTGATGCGGATAGCGATCCAGATGCGTGGCCGTGAGCCCAACCTCCTCCAACAGCTGCCGCGCATGGGCGCGGCGCCGTGTGGGTGGGGCCAATCCATGGACCGCCAGCGGTTCGGCAAGAATTTGCACGATGGTCAGGCGTGGGTTCAGACTACCGGCAGCGTCCTGGAACACCATCTGAACGGCCCGCGCCATCGCTTTGCGGTCGGCCGGCGCTGCTGGGTCGTGGCCGAAGACGCGGATGAACCCCTTGGCCGGCCTAACGAGCCCCACAACAGCCTTGGCCAGCGTGCTCTTGCCCGACCCGCTCTCGCCCACCAAGCCAAGCGCTTCGCCAGCCGCAATGCTGAGCGTGACGCCATCGACCGCGCGCAGCTTCGCGCCCCCCAAACGATGTGGCCTGAACATGACCGTGAGGTCGTCAATCTCGAGCGCCGGCAGGGATCGCCTATCCACCGCGCCGATGCGCTGAGCCTGGCTGGGGCGGCTTGCGAGCAGTGCCGCCGTATAGGGGTGGGAAGGCGCAGCAAAAACCTGCGCCGTCGGCCCGGCCTCCACCACCTTGCCATGCCGCATTACCGCTACCCTCTGGGCGATGCCCTCGACCACCGCCAAATCATGCGAGACGAACAGCATCGCCAGCCCGCGCCGTGCCTGCAGCGCGGCCAGCAGTGCCAGGATTTGCGCCTGCACCGTTGTATCCAGCGCAGTGGTCGGTTCATCCGCGATCAACAGCGCTGGATCGGCGGCCAAAGCCATGGCGATCATCACGCGCTGCTGCTGGCCACCGGGAAGCTGGTGCGGGAAGGCAGCAGCCTTGCCGTGCGGATCGGGCAGGCCGAATTCGGTCAAGGCGTCATGTACCCGGCACGCGATCTCGGCCTTTGGCAGGCTTCGATGGGCGGTGATTGCCTCGGCGACCTGCGCGCCAATCCGCATCGAGGGATTGAGGCTGCCCATCGCCTCCTGGAAGACCATGCCGATGCGTGCCCCGCGGCGTGCGCGCCAGGCGCGTTCTGACGCGCCCAGCATTTCCACGCCGTCGATCCTGAGGCTGCCCGAAAGCTGCGCCGCAGATGGGGCCAGCCCGGCAATGCCGAGCGCGGTCAGCGACTTGCCGGAGCCACTCTCACCCACCAGCGCCAGGGTCTCACCGGGTTGGAGCGTCAGGGAAATGCCATCAACGGCGGTTGTATCGCCGAAGCGCACCCTGAAGTCGCGCAGGGCCACAAGCGGAACCCCATTCATCGGCGCAGCCTTGGGTCTAGGCTGCGTTGGATCGCATCGGTCGCCCAGTTCACCATCACGACGCCGACCGCGAAGACTAGCACCACAGCCTGGATGACCGGATAATCGCGCCCGGAGATTGCCTGGTAGGCGAGCGTGCCCAGGCCAGGCAGGCCAAACAGCACCTCCATCGTCAGCGCGCCGCCGATCAGGCCGGCCAAGATCAGCCCGCCCAGCGCCACCACCGTGGTGAGCGCATTGGGCAGCAAGTGACGCAGTACGATGCGCGCCGGCGACAACCCCTTGGCGCGCGCCGTGCGAATATGGCTGGCTGTCGCAGCCTCCTTCAGATCCTCATGCAGCGGCTTTGCGACCTGTCCTGCGATATCAACCGCGAGGATGAGTATCGGCGACAGCCACTGCCCGATGACCGGCAGCCAGCCGAGCCAGACTGAAAAGACCAGGATGGCGGCGAGGCCGACGCAGAAAGTGGGCAGGGCAATCGACCAGAGGTTCAGGATTTCCACCAGGGACGGCAATGCCGAGCCGGGCCAGAGCGCGGCCGCCGCTGCCATCACGATGCCGAGCGCAAGCCCTGCCGCCAAGGCCAGCGCAGCTAGCCCCAGCGTGGTCGGTAGCGCGGCCAGGATCAGTTCCGACGCCGGGCGGTCAAAGCGCAGCGAATTGCCAAAATCACCAACAAGCGCGCGAGAGACCCAGATGCGAAACTGCGTCAACGTTCCTGCATCGAGACCGAGTTCAGCGCGTAGCGCCGCGATCGCCTCATCATCCAGGCTGCCTTCCAGCGCCATTGAATCGACCACATCGCCAGGGACAATGCGAATCAGCAGGAAAACCGCGATGGCAATCCCAGCCAGCAGCATCGCTTGGCGCAAAAAGCCTAGGCCGGCCTGGAGCGCGAAACTCATCGCCCGCGCTCTCGCAGCGGGTCGAGCGCAAGGCGCAACCTATCGCCGACCAAAGCGAAGCCCAGCGTTACCACGCAAAGTGCCAAAACTGGCGCCAGCACTGCATGCGGGGCGCTTTCAGCAAAGCGCGAGGCGCCGGAGATCATGCGGCCCCAACTCGGGGTTTCCGGCGAAA
>JAPLOJ010000347.1:0-8395 GCA_026400795.1 Alphaproteobacteria bacterium | reverse complement strand
CCCGGACGTGACATCCGAAGATTTCGACGCGGTGATGGCCCTGAACGTGCGGGCCGCGTTCTTCGTGGCACAGGCCGTCGCGCGCGGCATGATGATGGCCGCCTGGGTCACAAGTGCGCCAGCGATATTAGGCAGCACATGGCGCCAAAGGGTCGCCAGTGGCGCTGCCCCCATCACCCGCGCGGCGGCGACATAGCCTGTCGCGCTTTCCCGCCGCCACGCCGCGCGGGCGACCAGAGCCATGTGTGGCGCATAGGCGACGCCCAAGGCCACAATGAGGGGTATGATGCCAATGCCGAGCGCCACCATCAGCGTCAGCGCCAAGAGGATGGAGGGCAAGGCCCGGACCATATCGAAGACGCCGAATACCAGGAATGAAGGCCAGCGCCCGAGCGCCTCTGCCGCAAGCCCAAGCCCTGCACCAAGCAGCATCGCGAGCAGGGTCGCACCCAGCGCGACCGCAAGAGAGATGCGCGTCCCCGCGACCAGACGCGCCAGAACGTCTCGGCCGAGATGATCGTATCCGAACCAATGCGCCGCATCGGGCGGCGCGTTGCGCGCCGCCAATTCCTGCGTCAGCGGGTCATGCGGCACTAGGCTTGGCCCGATGATGGCAACCAGCAGCGCGAGGCCGAGGATCGCCATACCGAAGCTGAAGCCATCCTTCATGCTGCCGCGTGGCGGTGCCGCCAAGGCGGCGCCGTGGCTACTCACCCGCGTGCCGTCAGCGCGCCGAAAGCCAAGCCGCCATCAACCCGATGCTGGCCCCAGGTGAAGCCGGGCGAGTAGCCCGTGACCTCACGCCGGTTCGCGATTGGCTCCGGCGCATGGCCGATGACCACGGTGTAGTAATTATCCATCGCGCGCTGCCAGGCTGCGAGGTAAAGGCGCCGACGCTCATTCAGGTCAACCGCAGCGATGGCTGCGCGCACCAGCCGATCAAATTCTGAATCACGTGTGCCGCCCCACAGGCCGACATTCGGCCCATCTGACATCAGACGCACGAAGCGCAGGAAGATATCCGCACGTGGACCAGACGAGAAAGGGGCAAGGTCCCAATCATATTGGCCGAGCCGGCGCTGCGCGCCAATGTCGTCAAGGGCGAGATGTTCCACCTGGAAGCCAAGTTTGCGCATCGCCTGCACCGCGATTTTAGTATAGGCGCTCTGCCAGGATACGATACGGCAGGGCGTATTTGCAGGGTTCACGCCCGCTTCGCGCAGCAAAGCGTGGGCACGGGTCTCATTTGGGGCGGCATGCGCATCTGCATCATGCATGGCTTTGTCCCAGTAGAATTGACCGGGCGCAGCCATTTGGTTCGTAACAGTGCCGGCCTCCCCCGCCACGAAGCGCATGAAGGCGGGCTTGTCGAGCATGAAGCTCACGGCTTGGCGTACGCGAATGTCGTTGAAGGGTGGGCGCGGATTGCGGTTGTTAAAGGACCAGAACCACCAAGTGGTATCCTTCATGAACTGCACTTCGAGATTCGGATCAGCACGCACGGATGCGAGCTTATCGTAGCCGATGCGTCCGATGTGAAGGTCACCTGCGCGCAGCGCCAATGAGAGGTCTGCTTCGTCTCGTAACGAGAATTCCACGGCTTCGACGCGTGGCAGGCCAGCTTGCCAGTATTGCGCAAAGGCGGGCGCGTGAAAGCTGACATTCGGTTGCCAGCGCCCGAAGCGGAATGGGCCGGTGCCGATCGGTTGGCGAATGGTCTGCGCCCAGCCTTCGCTCTCGGGCGCGACGATCCATAATTCTGACAGCAGATTGAGTAGCGGGCCGTAGGGTTCCTTCATGGTCATCACGAAGGTGCGCGCATCCGGTGCCTCAAGCGAATCCACCAGGCGCATAGGGGCGGAAAGCCAACCGCCACGCACTTGGTCCCGCACGCGCACCGCGTTGGCGCGCACATCCTCGGCGGTTAGCAGCCGGCCATTGTGGAAGCGCACACCCTCGCGAATTTTGAATTCGTAGCGTCGTCCATCCGGGCTTATCTCCCAGGATGTGGCCAGGAAAGGCTTTACGGTGCCGTCATCAGCGATTGAGGTCAGACCTTCGACATAGACCTGCTGCACCGCGATGGAGCCTGTGTGGCGATGCGGGTCGGCAGTGTCGAGACCGAGGAAGGCGACCTTCAGGGTGCCGGTACGGGGGGCGCCCTGGCCAAGGGCAGAGGCGGGCGCGAAGAGTGCGGCACCGCCGAGCAACAGGTGACGGCGCAGAAGCTGCATAGGTATTTGAGTCATGGGGGATCTCCAAGAACGGGGCCTTTAGGACACGAAAGTCGTAACATCGCGTGGAGAAGTGCAGATGGCGAAGCGTGGCATAGGTCAATCCCACCGGGTTGCACGGCACGGTTTCGTGGTGTTTCACAACGAATTTTACGCAAATTCACGCACGGCCCCGGAGCTAAGGCCAGAAGCTTTTTCCCCGCCATCAAGCCGCAATCCACTGACCGCATCAAACATATGAAGTGCTTCAGGCGGAAAGCGCATATGAAGGCGCCCGCCAGCCACCACCTCAATGGCGCCTGGTAGGGCCACTACAAACTCGGCGCCTTCAAACTCACCATGCACCAGATGTCCTGCTCCCAGCTCTTCCACAAATTCAACAGGCATCTCCATGGCTCCAGGCGTGCCGGGTGCCACTAATTCGATATCCTCTGGCCGGATACCTAAGCGCAAAGAGCTTTCCGGCACCGTATCAAGCCGGGGCATTTGAAGGGTGGCACCTGAAGCTAGCCGCGCAAGGCCCGGCGTTGCCCTTTCCACCCTCATGATATTCATGGGTGGAGAACCGATGAAGCCGGCAACGAAAAGACTGGCTGGGCGGTGGTAGACTTCCTTCGGCGTTCCAACCTGTTCTATGCGACCCGCATTCATTACCACCAACTTGTCGGCAAGGGTCATCGCCTCTACCTGGTCATGCGTGACGAATACGGAAGTCCCACCGAGCCGGCGATGAAGGCGACGGATTTCAATGCGCATCTGGACGCGAAGCTTTGCATCGAGATTGGACAACGGCTCGTCAAAGAGGAACACCTGCGGTTCCTTGATCATAGCGCGTGCCATGGCAACGCGCTGGCGTTGCCCGCCAGATAACTGAGCGGGACGCCGGTCAAGAAACTCCTCCAGCCCGACGATACGTGCGACTGCAGCAACACGCTCCAGCCGTTCCGCCTTGCGGATGCCCATTATTTTGAGGGAATACCCGATATTCTCAGCAACTGACATATGCGGATAGAGTGCGTAATTCTGGAATACCATCGCGCAGCCACGTTCGCGCGGTTCCAGTTCATTCACAACCCGGCCCGCAATCGCGATCTCACCAGCGTCAATTTCTTCGAGGCCCGCAATCATGCGGAGCAGGGTGGATTTGCCGCACCCGGATGGGCCAAGGATCACGGCGAAGTCGCCATGAAGGATATCAAGGTCTATGCCGTGAACCACCTTAGTGCGACCATAGGATTTGACGACGCTTCGAATGAGAATATCGGCCATTGGTGCCTCATTTATCCTGATTGATCAGCCCACGCACAAACCAGCGTTGCATGAAAACAACCACCAGTAGCGGGGGAAGCATGACGATTAGGGTGCCTGCCATGGCGATGTGCCAGCGCGGAGGCTCCCCAAACAGTGGGCCAGGTACGATACGCTGAAGCTGCATGACTGCGGTGCCATAGGCGGGATCGGTTACGATAAGCAGTGGCCAGAGATACTGGTTCCAGGAATAGACGAACATGATGGTCGCCAGCGCCGCCATGTTTGTCTTCGAGAGTGGAAGTAAAATATCGAACAGAAAGCGTAAGGGGCCGGTACCATCCATCTTCGCGGCTTCCAGCAATTCATCCGGCACGGTGAGGAAGAATTGCCGATAGAGGAAAGTACCTGTTGCGGTTGCGATCAATGGAAGAATAAGACCCGAATACGAATTCAACAGGCTCCATTCCGGTAAGACAAGCCTAAGCCCGGTTACCGATTCAAGCAACCAAGACATACCAAACACATCCAGCAAGACTTGAAGCGGGCGGAACGCATTTGCGGCAACCGCATAAGTTGGAACGATTCTGACTTCCAGCGGTAACATCAGCGTGATGAAGACAAGCCAGAAAAATACCATCCGTAACCGGTAGCGGAAATAAACGATGGAATAGGCTGAAAGCGCTGCAATGGCGATCTTCCCTGTGGTCACGCCAATGGCCATCACAAGGCTGTTCAGCATTTTTGGCCCGAAGCCGGATTGTGTCCAGGCAGCGACGTAATTTTCCACCATATGCGAACCCGGCCAAAGAGGCATCGGTACAGTATTGACGGTCCTAAAATCATGCGTGGAAGCGACGAAGACGATCCAGAGTGGCAAGAGCAGCATCACAAGACCCACGATCAAAATGGCATGGGTCGTGAAGTTGAGGAGTGGGGTACGTTCGATCATTGCTGCTAATGCCCTAGCTGTAATGCACGCGACGTTCGACAAAACGGAATTGTATGAACGTCAAGGCGCAGACCATGAGCATGAGGACAAGCGACTGCGCCGCGGCAAGCGAGTAATCCTTGCCCTTGAAACCATCGGAATAGATCTTGAAAACCATCAGATCGGTCGCACGAGCCGGACCACCACCGGTTGTGATGTCTACAATACCGAAGGAATTCACGAAGCTGTCTGTGATATTGATTACGATAAGGAAGAAAAAGGTTGGGGCAATGAGGGGAAGTTGCAAATCGCGCATCCGGCGCACTGCCCCCGCGCCATCCATTGCGCCAGCCTCCACCAGGCTGCGCGGAATCGATTGTAAGCCGGCAAGGAAGAAAATAAAGTTATAGGCGACCATAGACCACGCATTGGCCAGCACGATGAGCACCATGGCATCAAACCCATCCAGCGCCGGATTCCATAAGCCGGGGAACCAAACATTGATCGCGGAAACAAAACCCGCGTCGGGGGCGAAAATAAAACGAAAAGCGAGACCAACCGCTGGTGCAGCAACCGCATAGGGCCAAAAATAGATAAACCGATAAACCTTATAGCCGGCGAGTTGGCGGTCAACAAAACTCGCCAGCAACAGACCTATACCCATCGCAAGAGCTGTGCTGGAAAACGCAAACAGTAGGGACCGCTTGACTGAGTTCCAATAAAGCGGATCAGCGAAAACTGTTTCAAAATTCTGCCATCCCACCCATTGCTGTTCACCACCAAAGGGGGGTTCTAGTGTAAAGGCCCAATAAAGCGCTTCTCCGGCAGGCCAGTAGAAAAAAGTAAAAACGAGAAAAAGCTGCGGCAAGATCAAAAGGATCGCCAGCCAAAAATTCTTGAATGTAACGCGCTTACCGCTCATGCAACGTCCCGCCGAGATTATCTGCGAAATGGCCCGGGCGCGAGGACGCCCGGGCCAGTAGTGATTACGGAAGTTGACGACCACGCATCGTCTGTTCAAAGCGACGCAGGATCTGGTTGCCACGGGCAACCGCGTCATCAAGAGCCTGCTGCACTGACTTCTGCCCCGTATAGGCCGCCTGCATTTCCGACGTCAGCTCTGAACGGATAGAGGTGAAATTGCCAAGCCGGATCCCGCGGGTATTCTCGTTGGGTGGCGTGAAAGTCAGCGACGTAATGGCTGTTTCCCGACCAGCGAAACCAGGGCGGCTGTAAAAGCCGGTTTCTTGCATGTGACGGAAGGCCGCGTTGGTGATTGGAATATAGCCGGTCACCGTCGGCATCCATTCCACTTCTGCGCGGGACGCGACGTAGTCAAGGAAGGCAGCGGCCGCTTGGTATTCACCGCGCGACTTGCCCTGCATTACCCAGAGGGAAGCACCACCCACAAGCGAATTATGCCGCTGGAACCCTTCGTAAACGGGCAGCATGGCGACAGACCATTGCAGCCCACCAGAGGCGGTCGAGCCAACTACGCCATGATTTGCGATAGAAGACATTGTCAAGCTCCGCGTCCAGCCCCTGATAGCCATTGGCGCGTGTGGCGATTGACTGGTTGTGAATGGCAAGGAATTGCTCAACCCATTGCCAAGTGTCGAAATCAATCGCCATAGGGCAGGCATGCCCCGAAGCCTTCAGCGAACGCAGGTCGTTTTCCAATTGCTCCCACGTACCGGCAGCCTCATTGCGGCCAATGCGCTGATAGGCACCACGATTCCAATACATCACGGCGGATGATGAATTATACGGGAACGACCACATTTCCCCACGTGAGGTTGCATAGTAAAGAGCAACGCCAGGGAAATAGTCATTCCAGTCAATTTTCATATTGAAATCACGGGCGAACTGCACCGCGTTGTAGGTCGCGCCCGACAGCATGAAGTTGACTGTTCCGGCGTCATAAATCTGCACCAATGTGGGATGCTGGCGGGCGCGATAGGCGGCAATAGTGTTTTGCTCAGCGCGATCATAACCGCCTTGACCCGTGCATACAGCTTCGTACTGGGTCTGACTCTCGTTGAAGCGCTTGCAGTGCTCGGCCATCACCTCGCCAAGTTGCCCAGTCAGGCCGTACCAATAATCAAAGCGCTGGCGCTGTTGCGCGGAAGCTTCAAAAGCAGAGAAGCCAACAGCGATGGCCGCCGCTGCTGCGGCACCTATCATGCGTTTCACAAGCATGTAACATCTCCCATGAAGGTCATGCGAACGAAGAAAATAAGAGATGAGTTTGGTAGAATACCTAGATGATGAAGCAGCGTCAGAAGCGTGACAGTAGTATGAAGCCTGAGGGTCACGGTGTTCTTAAGCGGACCCATGCTGGCCAGGGGGAATGCGGGCCTAATTATGCCAAAGGCCTTGTTCTACTGCTTGGTGTGCCAGCATGGCTTCACTCAAGCCGCCTTTTAAGAATTGTGCCTAAGCTGTACAGCGCCACGGCACAGGCAAGAACGGTGAGCAAAATGGCCGCGACTTGATCATGGGCAGTCAACCGAAGGGCAGTGATCAGTTCAAAGCCGATACTACCGACCCCAACAAAGCCCAGTTTTGTTGACAATAAAAACTGTTTTGCCCAGCGATGACTCGCGATATCTGCCATTTGTGGCGAAACCTGCAGCAATGCAGAATTCGCAGTGACCTATAGGTGGGTTTCCGCCCGTGCGCCTCCTGCGATGATCTGAACTAGTTTCCGGAGAGGTAGATGCGCATGGTGGCCGACCACTCCTGCTCACCTCCTCAGTGCTGTTTGCCATTGGCCTGGCGTTGCTTGCGCTTGCTACAGGCGCTTGGGGCATGGCGGCTGGCTGGGTAGTAGTTGGAATCGCTATGGCCTTTGGCCTGTATGATGTTGCGTTTTCGACGCTGGCCGTGTTGTTCGGGCGCGGCGCGCGCGGGCCCATTACCGGCATCACGCTGATTGCGGGCTTTGCCAGCACCATCGGTTGGCCGCTAACCGCCTGGATCGAAGATGCCTGGGGCTGGCGAGAGGCGTGCCTGACTTGGGCTGGTCTTCACATTGTTCTTGGCCTTTCCGTCTATGCCAGCCTGCCGCGGTCAAGGGCTTCTGCATTGCCCAAAGCGCCTGATGCAGCCGGCGGTGAAAGCCCGCGCAACGCCATCAGGCTGCTTGCCTTCGTCTTTGCTGCGCAGGGCGTCGTGAATTCGGGCATCGGCACCCATTTTCCTGGTCTTTTGATGGAAGCCGGAGCCACACCCGCCGCTGCCGTTGCCGCAGCGGCGTTGCTGGGGCCAGCGCAAGTGGCCGCACGCGTTGCCGAATTCGGGCTAATGCGCCGATTGCACCCACTGGTTTCCGCACGTATCGCCACCTTGGCCCATCCAGCCGCTGTAGTGGCGTTATTATTTGGCGGCCCTGCCCTGGCGCCGCTTTTCGCCGCGCTGCATGGCAGCGGTTCTGGCCTTCTTTCGATCAGCCGTGGTGCATTGCCGCTCGCCCTATTCGGCCCCAACGGCTATGGTCGTCGTCAGGGTTTGATCGCCCTGCCATCCAATATCGCGACGGCGACGGCTCCACTGATTTTCGGGTTGAGCTTGGATTTTGCGGGTCCCACCGCTGTATTGTTGATGACCACGGCGCTGGCTATTGCCGCGACGCTGGCGCTGCTGGCGCTGCGCGCGCCACAATCGCCGCCGTCAGCGCCTATGTGACCCAAGCAGCGATTTGACTCACGAAGGACACGTTCCCCAAAGAAGCGGAAACCCTCAATCCAAAGCAGGCGGATCGGCTTTCACAAGCGCGGATCCTCCGACTATTACGTCAACCCGCGTTCCTGGTTGAAGCGTTAAGTCATCCGGCACATCGGCGCGCAGTTCCTGCCCGTCCCGATGGCGGACCATGACGCGCAGAACGGGGCCCAAAAAAGTCACGCGCGTGATCATGAAGGCTCCATCCATGTCAGGCCGCAGGCTCAATTTTTCGGGTCGTAGGATCACTTCTCCTGTT
>JAPLOJ010000368.1 GCA_026400795.1 Alphaproteobacteria bacterium | reverse complement strand
TGTCTATCTAATGACAGAACGCTGGAGCGGTAATTTCGCAGCCTTCTGTGCAACACTTGCCATGGTGGGGGTTTCGCTACTGCGCGCGCGCACACGGATGGGCTGGCGTGCCGTACTGAATAGCCTGACCGATGCCGGCTTCACCATGGCGCCGCTCGCGGTTTCCATCGCAGGTGCGGGCGTGGTGGTTTCAGCACTAACCGCCACCGGCATGGTGGTGGCCTTTGGAGGCATCATCAAGGATTTGGCGGCGGGCAATCTGGCGCTGCTGCTGGTGCTGCTGTGTATCACCGTGCTGGTGCTTGGCCTCGGTATCCCTACAACGCCTTCCTATATCATCGCGGCTGCCATTGGTGTGCCGCAGGTGCTGGAATTGGGCCGACCGCTTGGCATTGATGTTTTGCAGGCGCATCTATTTGTCTTCTATTTCGCGGTAATCGCGGATGCGACACCACCCGTTGCCGCTGCTGCCTTCGCCGCCGCTGCCATTGCCAAGGCAAGCCCGACCATCGCCAGTATCCATGCCTCACGCTTTGGCATTGCTGGCTTCACCGTGGGCTTTGCCTTCATCTATGACCCCGGGATCATGCTGCGCGGCAGTTTGTTTGATATCGCAACCGCGACACTCATTCAGGTTTCGGCACTCACGCTCATCACTTCGGCCTATGCGGGGTATTTATTGCGCCCCATGGGGTGGGTCTTGCGCTGGGCCATGGGTCTTGTCGGGCTGGCGGCGGCCTTCTTGCATTTGCTGCCCGATACGCAACGCCTGTTGATGGCACTCGTCGTGCTTTGTGGCGTTGCCCTGTGGCAGCGCCTTGGAAAGCCTAGATCCGCATGAAATTCACCATTCCGGGAGGAAGAAACATGAAAACCAAATTCCTGCTTGCCGCTGGCTTGCTTGCCACGCTGCCGGCCTTCGCGCAACCGGTGCAACAAGGACCGACCGTTGCCGCCATTCGCGCACGTGATGCGCTGATTTGTGGCGCGCATCCGGGCGCACCAGGCTTTGGTGTGGTTGATAGCCAGGGCATCAATCGCGGGCTGGATGCCGATACCTGCCGCGCCGTTGCTGCCGCGATCCTGGGCGATGCGAATAAGGTGCGCTCCGTGGTGCTGTCTTCCCAGGCGCGTCTGCCCGCGTTGCAATCCGGGCAGGTGGATATGCTGTCTCGCACCACCACCTGGTCGCATACGCGCGATACCGCCAATGGGCTCAATTTCACCGCCGTCAATTTCTATGATGGTCAGGGTTTCATGGTGCGGGTGGCAACCGGCGCCAAGCGCGCCACTGATCTGGCGGGCGCCACGATTTGCGTCACTGCCGGCACGACGAATGAATTGAACCTGGCGGATTGGGCGCGCAGCACGAATACGCGCATCCAGCCCTTGGTGTTCGAACAGAATGAGGAAACGCGCAACGCCTATAACAATGGCCGCTGCGATGCGTTTTCCACCGATGCGTCGCAGCTTGCCGGCATTCGCAGCGCGCTGCGCAATCCGGCGGAACATGTGGTGCTGCCCGATATCATCTCAAAAGAACCTTTGGCACCGGCGGTGCGGCATGGCGATGACCAATTCTTTGACATTGTACGCTGGACCGTCTTTGCGCTGATCGAAGCCGAGGAATTGGGGGTCACGCAGGCGAATGTGGATGAGATGCTGAACAACCCAAACCCCGCCATTCGCCGCTTGCTGGGTGTTTCGGGGGATCATGGGCCGCTGATGGGGATTGATCGGCGCTGGGCCTATAACGCCATCAAGGCGGTGGGCAATTACGGCGAAATCTTCGACCGTAACCTTGGCAAGAATTCACCCATCAACCTGCCGCGCGGGCTGAATGATTTATGGACGCGTGGCGGCTTGATGTACGCGCCGCCGATCAGGTGAGGTAACAAGGGGGGCACAACGCCCCCCTTAATTCCCCAGCCGCTCCAATATCGCCGGCACATGCACCTGATCGCCTTTGTAGTTCCCGGTCAGGGCATACATCACCAGATTGGTCCCGAAACGATACGCCAGCACGCGCTGCCGCGCCCCGCCCGGGATTGTCGCATGCGGGTGCTGGCCATTTCGGTCCATCGCCCAAGCCGCCGCCCAATCATGCCCGCCAATAATCACCGGGCTCACACTGTCATTGGCGCGGTCCTGATCTCGCGCCACCCAAACTTGCCCACCGGCAAAACGCCCCGGCAATTCATTCAGCAAGTAAAAGGCGCGGTTCAGCACATGGTCTTCCGGCACCGGGATCAGCGGCGGTATCGCCAAATCCCGCGTCACACGCCGCAGCGCCGCGCGCGCACCTGGCGACATACCCTCGCCCGAGCCCTGATCGCGCGTATCCATTAGAATAATGCCGCCCTGGCGCATGAATTCATTCAACGCCGCCACCATGGCCGCACTTGGCGTGGGCGCATCGGGCAGGATCGGCCAATAGAGCAACGGATAGAAGGAAAGATCATCCTGCCCCGGCGTCACGCCATGCGGTTCGGCCAGCGCTGCCGCCGTGCGCCGATTGACGAAATCAGACAGCCCCGCGAGGCCGCTGCGGGAGGTTTCATCCACCGCCTCATCACCGCTTCGGATATAAGCCAAACGTGTGGCGAGCGCCGCGCTGCCATCAGCGCCTTGCGCGTTCACCTGCCAAGGCACCAGTGCCAGCAGCAAAAGCGCGGGCAGCGCGGGCGCCATAACCCGCGCAGGCCAAGTGCCGCGATCAGCTCCACCAGAAACAGCGCGAAGGCGGCGGCCAAAAGCCATGGCCCCAAATCACGTTCTGCCGCCTCCCCACCCAGGGCCTCCATGCGGGCCGAGGCAGGGGGCGCTGCCATCAGGCGCGGCGCGGGCAGATGGGTCGAAAGGTTCAAGGCGCGGCGATAGGCTGCCTCACCAGCTGCGCCAGCCGGGCCATACCAGCCGGGCGGGTGGCGCGGGGACGCGCGGGTTTCGTCCAAGGTGCGGGCAGAAACGGCGGCGGCACCAGCAGGCGGCGCGCCAAGCCTGCCGAAACCATCCAGGGTTTCGAGTGGCGCCAAGGGCTGATCCGCCTCACCAGCCACAACACCTGCGGAAAGCGAGACCAAGCGGCGCAGCATATCCACGAAAAGCCCGGAAAGCGGCAGGTTTGACCATTCCGCCTGAGCGGTCACATGAAACAGCACAATCCGCCCCGCGCCGCGCGTCTCCGCCGTGACCAAAGGCGTGCCATCTGCAAGCCGTGCCCAGCTTCGTTCCGCGAGGCGCGGCGAAGGTTCGGCCAGCACTTGCCGTTCAACCGTGACCTCAGCGGGCGGGGTCAGCCCGGCAAAGGGCGAATGATCCGGGAAGGGCGCCAGCGTTTGCGGCTTCTCCCAGGTCAGCATGCCGCCCAATTGGCGCTCTCCGGCACGCAAAGGCACGGGTAAAAGACTATCTTGCTTGGCTGCCAGCCGAGGCCCGGCAAAGCGGATCAGCGTGCCGCCCTGCCGCACCCAGGCATCGAGTGCTTCGCGTTCCTTCGGGTCCGCCAATTCGCGGTCTGCCAGGATCAGCACAGAAAGCCTGCGCGCCAGCAGCGCTTCCGGCGTGCCACGACGCAGCTCCGCAAAGGGATCAAGCGCCCGCAGCAGATAGAAAAGCGGGCCGATCAGCGGCGCATCCGCCCCGGTATCCTCGGCTGCGCTGAGGCCCACCGGGCGGCGGCGGAAGCTTTCATCCAGCAGGAAAACACCCGCCGCGCCGGCTTCCGGTTCCAATTCCAGCCGCACGACCTGGTTACGGATTTCGCTTGGCAATTGCAGCGCGGCCTCTGCGCTGCCGGCACCCGCTGGCAGGGCAAGTTCCACCCGCGCAAGGCTTGCGCCATCCCCGCCACGCGCCAGAATCGCGACCTGCCCGGGCAGCGCCACCGGCGCCTGCAATAGCTTGATCCGCAGCCGATCACCTTCCAGCACGGGGGGTGCGATCACGCGCCGGGGCTCGGCTGGTGCCTGCAACAGGGTCAGTGGCCCGGCGGCGGCAAGCGCGGCAAGGAAGGGCGCTGCATCCTCGCTGACGCCATGTTCCAGCCCATCGGTCAGGAACAGGCTTTCAAAGCCGCTTGGGTTGCCCGCGCGCAGAGCATTCAGTGCTGAAAGCGCCGCCGCGCGATCCGGTGCCCAGGGCTTGGGGCGCACCACCGCCAAGCGCGCGGCGGCTTCTTCGGCTGGCAGGAAAGTCAGAGGGTCGGCCTCACCCTGAAGCGGCGACGTGGTTAGTAGCGCCACGGGGCGGGCTTCGCGCTTGGCCGCTTCCAGGATGCGCTGGGCATGAGCCATGCGCCGTGCCCAATCCGGTGCGGCGGCCCAGCCATCATCCAGCACCAACAATAGCGGGCCGGATTGGCCAGTGCCGGCGGTTGGCTGCCAAATCGGCCGCGCCAGGCCCAGAATGATCAGCCCCGCCACCAGCAGGCGCAGCAGCAATAGCCACCAGGGCGTGCGGGCCGGCGTGGCCTCCATGGGGCGTAAATCGCGCAGGATGCGGGTTGCTGGGAAGATCTGCCGCTTGGGCGCCGGCGGCGTGACGCGCAGCAACCACCACAGCACCGGCAGCGCCGGCAGCGCCAGCAACAGCCAGGGGGCAGCAAAGCCGATGGGGCCGAGGGTCAACATCAGCCGCCTTCCAGCCGCTGAAAAAGCGCAAGTAGCGCCAATTCCGGTGGTTGATCCGTCCGATGGGTGGCGAAGCTCCAGCCCATGGCGCTGGCGGCGGCGGCCAAGCCTTCACGATGGGCGGCGAGTGCGGCTTGATAGGCGCCGCGCAAAGCCTCGGTCCGTGGAATGGGGGCGGGGGCGCCGCCCGAGGGGTCTTCAAAACGGATATGCCCGGCGAAGGGCAGGGTTTCCTCGGCGGGGTCCAGGATTTGCAGCAAATGCCCGCGCAGGCCCTGCGCTGCCAAACCCGCAAGTGCGGCGCGGGTTTCATCAAGCGGGGCAAGGAAATCGCTGAACAGCACCACGCGCGCATGGCGCGGCAGGCGCGGGTCGGCGGGGATCGGCTGCTGTTCCGGCAGAAAACCGGCCAAGGGCGCCAGCGCGGCGCGGCCAATAAAGGCGCGGGGCGCGCCGAAGCCGCGCACCCTTTCCCCACCGCGCAGCAGCAGCGCGGCGAGCGCCAACAAAAGCATCTCAGCGCGTTCTTGCTTCAGGGGCAGCGTATCCCGGCTGCGCCAGGCCATGCCCGAGCCTCGGGCGGACCAAAGCGCCACGGTTTGCGCCGCTTCCCATTCAGTTTCGCGGATAAAAACGCGGTCAGACCGCGCCGATTGCCGCCAATCCACGCGCGATGCCGCATCACCCGGCAAATAAGGGCGGAATTGCCAAAACGCGTCCCCCTGGCCGGAGCGGCGCCGGCCATGCACCCCCTGCATCACCGTTGCCGCAATGCGTTCCGCCCGCACCACCAAAGGCGGCAGGCGGGCGCCGAGAGCCTCGGCCCGCGCCGTTACAAGGTTATGCGCGGCCTCAGCCAAGATCGGCCTTCAGCGCGGCGATTACATCGGCAAGTTTGGCCCCCTCCGCCCGCGCGGCGAAATTCAGCGCCATGCGGTGGCGCAGCACGGGTTCCGCCAAAGCCAGCACATCATCCAATGACGGGGAGAGCCGGCCATCCAGCACCGCCCGGGCTCGGCTCGCCAGCATCAGCGCCTGCGCCGCGCGTGGGCCGGGACCCCAGGCCAGGCTATCACGCACAATCGGCAGGCTCGCGGTTTCTGGCCGGGCGCCGCGCACGAGGCGCAGAATGGCGTCCAGCACTTTCTCACCCACCGGCATGCGGCGGATCAACGCTTGCGCGGCCATCAATTCATCGGCGGTGAGTGCCTGGGGCGGGGGTGCTTCCGGCGCGCCGGTGGTGGCCAGCAGCATGGCGCGTTCGGCGGCCTCATCCGGGTAGGAAATGGCGATTTCCAGCAGGAAACGGTCAAGCTGCGCCTCTGGCAGGGGGTAGGTGCCTTCTTGTTCGATCGGGTTTTGCGTCGCCAGCACATGAAAGGGGCTGGGCAAGGGGTGGATTTCCCCAGCAATCGCGACCCGCTGTTCCTGCATG
>JAPLOJ010000037.1:3582-4270 GCA_026400795.1 Alphaproteobacteria bacterium | reverse complement strand
GGCAATGCTGGCCGCCGATGGCGGGCATAGTCTTGATCTGACCGGCGGCGTGGTGTTTCGCGCCCTGACGTACGCATTGAATTGCTATGACGTGCCTGCGGTGAAGCTGCGCGCGCTCTCGCTGCGCACCAATATGGTGAGCCACACGGCCTTTCGCGGTTTTGGCGGCCCGCAAGGCGTGCTGCTGATGGATGATGTGCTGCGCGGTGTCGCTGCCGCAACGGGGCAGGATTTGGAAGCAGTGCGCGCGTGCAATTTCGCGGGCGGCGAGAATGGCAGCAAGGCACCTTATGGCCAGGCGCTTGAAGGCGATTTGATCCGCCGTGTTTATGCCGAAGCCATGGAAGATGCCGGCTGGGCAGCACGGCGCGCGGAAATCGCGGCCTTCAATGCGAACCATCCATTCTTGCGGCGCGGCCTGGGTAGTTTTGTGTTGGCCTTTGGCATTTCCTTTGGCCTCATGCACCTGAACCAAGCCGGCGCCTTGGTGCATGTTTATGCGGATGGGTCCATCCGGCTCAATCACGGCGGGACTGAAATGGGCCAGGGGCTCAATATCAAAATCGCGCAGGTGGTGGCGGATGCTTTTGGTGTGCCGATCGCGCGCATTCGGATCACACCAACGAGCACGGCAGAAGTGCCCAATACTGCGCCGACCGCGGCTTCCACGGGTTCCGATTTGAATGGC
>JAPLOJ010000037.1:0-3550 GCA_026400795.1 Alphaproteobacteria bacterium | reverse complement strand
GTGCCGGTGGAAGCGATTGGCTTTGGCGAAGGGCGCGTCTTTGTCGCAAAGCCTGGTGACAATCGCGCCATGGATTTCGGCGATCTGGCGCATCGCTGCTGGGTACAGCGGATTTCGCTTTCCGCCACAGGGTTTTATCGCACCCCCGACATCCATTGGGATGCGAAATCCATGCGGGGGGAGCCCTTCTTCTACTTTTCCTACGGTGCGGCGGTGGTGGAAGTGGTGGTGGATACGCTCAGCGGGGAACACCGCGTGTTGCGCGCCGATCTCGTGCAGGATTGCGGGCGTTCGCTGAACCCGGCGATTGACCGCGGGCAGATTGAAGGCGGCTTCGTGCAGGGGCTTGGCTGGCTCACCACTGAAAGCCTTTATTGGGACAAGGAAGGGCGGCAGCGCACACTCGGGCCTTCCACCTACAAAATCCCAGGCAGCCGCGATGCGCCACCGGATTTCCGGCTGCGTTTGCTGGCCAATGCACCAGCGCGGGCGGAGACTATTTTCCGATCAAAAGGTGTGGGTGAGCCGCCGCTGATGTTGGCGACCGCCGTTTGGAATGCGCTATGCGACGCTACCGGCATCACGCAGCTTGACCTGCCGGCGACGCCGGAAGTGGTGTTGATGGCGCTGGAGAAAGCGCGCGGTTAGTGCGGTTTCAGGCGCATATAGATCGGGCGCAGCAGGAAGGGCGTCAGGAAAAGCGGGAATTGGCCAAGCGCGAAGAACAGCAAAATACGCTCATCTGTTGCCGCCGGCAGCACCGCCAAAAATAACGCCATATTGCGATTGCCGCCAAGCAAGCCTGCCGTCAGCGCCAGCTTCTTGCCGGTGGGCGCAAAGACCAAAGCGGTTGCGGCATTCAGGCCGAAATTGGCGGCAAAAGCCAAGGCCAGGCCGCCCATCACCCAGGCGGGGTCTGAGGTGATTTTCGCCAGCATCCCATCCATCACGCCAAAGCCGAAAATCACCACCAGCCAAACCACGGAACCATCCAAGGCCCCGGCATAGCGTTGCAAGCGAACAGGCCCCAAAAGCCGGCGCAGCGCCACCGCAATCAACAAGGGCAGCCCAACCACCAGCATCAGCCGGCCCATCAGCGCGGAGAGCGAAATCGCCAAATCAATGCCCATCAACCCAAGCGCCAGCGGCGGCGCGGTGAAGGGCACGATCAGTGTGGTGATGATGGCGACCACCAGCGAAATCTCGCCATCCAGCCCCACCATCCGCGCGAATGCCGGGGATGATGTGGCGGCGCAGCCCATGGCGCTGATCACCAGCCCCGCGACCAAAGGCCCATCAAAGCCAAAGCCGCGCAGCACCAGAAACAGCAGAATGGGGCAGACCAGCATCATCCAGCCGACCAGCAGCGCCACCAGCACGGGCCGGCGCAAATACGCCACCACCTGCGCCAAATCCACGCGCAGCAGCACAATGGTCATCAGCGTCGCGACCGAAAAGGTAACCACATCGCGAAACAGCGCGGCCAAGGGCGGGATGAAAAGCCCGGCGAATATGCCAAGCGCCAGCAGCGGCCCGCCTCGACGGGCGGACCATTCCAGAAAGCCGAGGGCCATCAGTTTGTGCGTTTGCGTGCTATCATGTTTGCAGCATTCCAATTCGGGGCGCGCGACACAAGCTATGATGCGATGATGGAAGGAGTATCCCGGCCATGCTGGCCCATGAACCGCTGATCAGGCTTGCGGCCTTTCTGGGGGTGCTCTGCGCCATGCTGGTGCTGGAACGCGCCTTTCCACGCCGAGCGCAGCGGCTTTCCTGGCGGCGCTGGCCGGCGAATTTCGGGCTGGTGGTGATTGCTTCCCTGCTGGTACGGTTGCTGGCCCCGGCCGCGGCGATTGGTGTGGCGCTTTATGCGGAAAGCCAGGGGCTTGGGCTGCTGCGCTGGTTGGGGCTCAATGGCCTGGTGGGCGGCGTTTTGGCGGTGCTGCTGTTGGATCTGCTGATCTATTTCCAGCATCGCGTCTTTCACGCCGTGCCCGTGCTGTGGCGCTTACATCGCGTGCATCATGCTGACCCGGAATTAGATGCTTCCTCCGGGCTGCGCTTTCATCCGGTTGAAATTCTGCTGTCCATGGCCATCAAAATGGCGGCGGTGGTGGCCCTTGGCGCGCCGGCAGAAGCAGTATTGGTTTTTGAAGTACTGCTCAACGCCACCAGCCTGTTCAACCACGCCAATCTGGCACTACCCGCCTGGATGGATGGCGCGCTACGCTTGGTGCTGGTGACCCCCGATATGCATCGCGTGCATCATTCCGAAGTGCGTGAGGAAACCGATAGCGATTTCGGCTTTTGCCTTTCCTGCTGGGACAGGTTGTTCGGCACCTATCGCGCGGAGCCAGCCGCGGGGCAGCTTGGCATGGTGATTGGCGTTGTGGAGTTTCGTGCGGATCAGGAACAGCGGCTGGATCGCTTGCTGACGCAGCCCTTGCGAGAGGCAGGGTGATCACTCAGCCGCCGCCAAAGCCACCTTCGGTTCAATCCGCCCATCATAAAGCGCGCGCCCCAAAATTGCGCCTTCAATCCCGGCACCTTCCGCGCGCAGCGCCGTGATATCCTCAACCCCCGCGACCCCGCCCGAGGCAATCACCGGCAAACGCACCGCGCGCGCCAGCGCGGCTGTCGCCGTGACATTAACGCCTGTCAGCATGCCATCGCGCGCGATATCGGTATAAATCACTGCTGCCGCGCCGGAATCCTCAAAGCGGCGCGCCAGATCGGTGGCACTCACATCACTCGTTTCGGCCCAGCCTTCGGTGGCCACCATGCCATCACGCGCATCAATGCCAAGCGCGACGCGCCCCGGAAAGGCGCGGCAGGCAGCGCGGGCGAAATCCGGGTCTTTCACGGCAGCCGAGCCCAGAATGATCCGGCTGACGCCTGCTGCCAGCCAAGCTTCCGCAGTCTCCATGGAACGAATCCCGCCGCCCAATTGCAGCTTCGCACCTGGCACGGCGGCGATAATCGCGCGCACGGCTGCGGCATTGGCCGGCTTGCCGGCAAAGGCGCCGTCCAGATCAACCATATGCACCCAGGCAAAGCCGGCTTCGATGAAACTCCGCGCCTGAGCTGCCGGATCATCGGCATAGATGGTGGCTTGGTCCATCTCGCCGCGTTTCAGGCGCACCACCTGCCCGCCCTTCAAATCAATGGCGGGATAGAGCGAAAAGCCCATTACTGCGTGGGGTCGAGCAAAGCGCCAGTCGCGCGCCCGCGGCCTGGTTCCAGCGGCTTGAAGTAATAACGCCCGCCCACGGTTTGGCCATTCACGCGCGCGTAGAAGGGATGCGTGCCCCAATGCACGTAACCCAGCGCTTCAAACAGCGCGATAGCGGTGGTTTGCGTCTCCCGCACGTCCAGGTTCAGCACGCGATGGCCGAGTGCTGCGGCGCGTTCTTCAACGCGGTTCACCAACATGCGCGCCAAGCCATGGCCGCGCGCGTAAGGCGCAAGATAGGCATGGGTCAGCGTAGCGCCGAAGGATTGCGCTTCATTATGGCGCGGCGGGCGCACAAGCTGCGCTGACCCCACGACA
>JAPLOJ010000185.1:7728-8243 GCA_026400795.1 Alphaproteobacteria bacterium | reverse complement strand
GGAAGCCGCACCGGAAGGCCAGTTTGAAATCGTGGCCCTGGTGGCCGGGCGTGATTGGCAGGGCTTGGCGGCGCAGGCGCGGCGGCTCAAGGCACGCCATGCGGTGCTGGCCGATCCTGCGCAATACGCAGCCTTGAAGGAAGCACTCGCCGGGACGGATATACAGGTGGCGGCGGGGCCGGAGGCGGTGATCGCGGCGGCGAGCCTGCCCGCCGATTGGACCATGGCCGCCATTGTGGGTGCGGCCGGCCTGCCCGCCACCATGGCAGCCCTCGCGCGCGGCGGCGTGATGGCGATTGCCAATAAGGAAAGCCTGGTTTGCGCCGGGGAGCCCGTTTTGGCCGCAGCCCGCGCCGGGGGTGCGACCATCCTGCCCGTGGATAGCGAACACAACGCCATTTTCCAGGCGCTTGATATGCGCGACCCGTCAGCGGTTGCGAAGATTATCCTGACCGCCTCGGGCGGGCCGTGCCGCACTATGTCTATGGCGGAAATGGCTTTGGTGACACCGGAAG
>JAPLOJ010000185.1:0-7689 GCA_026400795.1 Alphaproteobacteria bacterium | reverse complement strand
TCTGGTCCATGGGGGCCAAGATCAGCGTTGATTCCGCCACCATGTTCAACAAGGGGCTGGAACTCATCGAAGCCGCGCGGCTTTTCCCGGTGCCGGAATCGCGGATCGAAGTACTGGTCCATCCGCAATCCACCGTGCATGGGCTGGTGCAATATACGGATGGGTCGGTGCTGGCGCAGCTTGGCACGCCCGATATGCGCACGCCCATCGCCCATGCCCTGGCCTGGCCCGCGCGTATGGCGGCTTCTGTGCCGCCGCTTGATCTGATCGCGCTCGGCAAGCTGGAATTCTTCGCGCCCGACCCGGTGCGCTTCCCAGCGCTCAGGCTTTCGCGAGAGGCGCTGCGCGCCAGCGGCGGGGCGCCCACCATCCTGAATGCGGCGAATGAGATTGCGGTCGGGCTCTTCCTTGAAAAACGGCTGCGCTTTCTCGATATCGCAGCAGTGGTGGAAGAAACGCTCTCGCGCCTTGGCGCGCCGGAGGCCGCGGATCTGCCCGCCATCATGGCGCATGATGCGGCGGCGCGTTCCCAGGCCGGGCTGATCGCCGCAAAGCGTGCCGCGCTGGTCTGACCTGCGCTTTTTTTAGGAGCCTTTCTCTTGGAATTTCTGCCCGAACCCTTCCGCAGTATTGCCTCCTTCCTGGTGGTGCTCGGGGTACTGATTTTCATCCATGAGCTGGGCCATTATTTGGCGGCGCGCTGGCGTGGCGTGCATGTGGAACGCTTTTCCATTGGCTTTGGCCGCGCCCTTTACACCCGGACCGACAAGCGCGGCTGCGAATGGCGGATCGGCTGGCTGCCGCTGGGCGGCTATGTGAAAATGCATGGCATGGAGGATTTGGGTGAGGCCGCGCCA
Organism: Alphaproteobacteria bacterium; assembly: GCA_026400795.1. Taxonomy (GTDB): domain Bacteria; phylum Pseudomonadota; class Alphaproteobacteria; order Acetobacterales; family Acetobacteraceae; genus Neoroseomonas. The sequence continues at coordinate 6,832 of JAPLOJ010000185.1, read as the reverse complement.
GAACAGGCGGCGGCCTTCCGCCCTGGCGAAACCTTCCATGAGAAATCCGTGGGCGACCGCGCCTTGGTCGTGGCGGCTGGCCCCTTCTTCAATTTCGCCCTTGCCGTGCTGCTTTTTGCCGCGCTTTTCGTGGTGGTTGGCCGGCCTTCTGCGGTGCCAAGTGTGGGCAATGTGGTGGAAGCCTCGGCCGCCGCCCGCGCCGGGCTCGCGCCCGGGGACCGCATTATCTCCATGGATGGCCAGAAGGTTGAGCGGTTTGAGGCATTGCAGCGCTATGTCCAGGCGCGCGCCGGCCAAGCCATTGAAATCCTGGTCGCGCGGGGCGATTCCCAAATCAAGGTCATGGCGACCCCGCAGCCGCGGCCATCTGATGGGCTTGGCATGCTGGGCATCACCGCCGGCATGCCGGTTTTCGAAAAGCTTGACCCCTTCAGCGCGGTTTGGGCGGGGGTGACCCATACGCTGGACATCACCTGGCAGACCCTGGTTGGCGTCTGGCAGATGATTTCTGGCAGCCGCGGGGCCGAGGATCTGGGCGGGCCTTTGCGGATTGCGCAAATGTCAGGGCAGGTCGCCAATATGGGGCTTTCGGCCTTCATCACCTTCGCGGCGCTGCTTTCCGTGAACCTTGCCCTGATCAATCTTTTCCCGATCCCGGTGCTGGATGGCGGGCATTTAATGTTCTACGCCGCTGAGGCCATCCGGGGCCGGCCCTTGCCCTTGAAAGCGCGGGAATACGGCTTCCGGGCGGGGTTTGCCCTGCTGATCGGCCTCATGATTTTCGCCACTTGGAATGATTTGGCACAGCTTGGCGTGGTGCGTTGGGTGAGTGGCCTGTTGGGTTAATCCGGTTTGGGGGTGGCGAGGGGGGCGTGGCTCGGCTAGGTAAGGCCGTTATCTTGAGAGAGATGCCGAATCCGTGAAGCAACTACGCGCATTTTTAGCCCTTTTCGTCTTTCTGGCCCTGGCCATGCCCGTGGCCGCGCAGGAGCCCGCGCGTGGTGGTGGCCGCATCTCGACGGTGGAGGTGCGCGGTACGCAGCGGATAGACCCCGACACGGTGCGCAGCTACATGCTGGTGCAGGTTGGCGATGTGGCGGAGCAGGACCGCATTGACCGCAGTCTGCGCGCGCTATTCGCAACGGGGCTTTTCCGAGACGTGACGATCCGCAATGAGGGTTCGCGCGTGATCGTGGATGTCGTGGAAAATCCTCAGGTCAATCGCGTGGCCTTTGAAGGCAATCGGCGCATTTCCAGTGAGATCTTGCGTGGCGTTGTGCTGACGCAACCCCGCAGTGTCTTCACCCCTGCTGCCGTCCAAACTGACCGGCAGCGCATTTTGGAACTTTATGCACGGCGCGGGCGTTTTCGCGCGACTGTCGAACCCAAGATCGTGGAACTCGACCAGAACCGCGTTGATCTGGTTTTTGAGATATTTGAAGGCGACCCCGCGCTGATCTCAAGGGTGACCTTTGTTGGAAATGATGCTTTCTCTGAAGCGCGGTTGAGGGATGTTGTGTCAAGCCAGGAACAGGCTTGGTTCCGGCTGTTTTCCTCAAGTGATATTTATGACCCCGAACGGCTGGTCTATGACCGAGAATTGCTGCGCCGCTTTTATCTGCGCCAAGGATATGCGGATGTGCAGATCACGGGTTCTTCTGGCGAATTGACACCGGATCGCAGCGCCTTCTTCGTGACCTTTAGTATTGAGGAGGGCAAGCGCTATCGCGTCGGCAAGGTTGAGATCATCAATGAACTCCCGCGCCTGAGTATGGATGGTCTGCGCCGCGAAATCGAAATTGCGGATGGCGATTGGTATGATGGGGATGCGGTAGAACGCGCCAGCACTGCCCTTGCCGACGCCCTACAAGGACGCGGTGAAAGCTTCGTTGAAGTGCAGGCGCGCGTCACGCGCAACCCGGAAACCGCGACCATTGATCTGGCTTATTTTGTGCGCGAAAGCGCCCGCGCCTTTGTTGGGCGCATAGACATCTCGGGCAATACACGCACCGAAGATCGCGTGATCCGCCGAGAGTTTCGCCTTGCTGAGGGTGATCCCATGAATGCCAGGCAAATCCGGCGTTCACGCGACCGTATCCGTTCGCTTGGCTATTTTTCCGATGTGCAGATCACCAATCAGCCGGGGGCTGGGCCTGAACAGGTCAATCTGATGACCTCGGTGGTGGAACGCGCCACCGGTGAATTTACCCTGGGCGGCGGCTACGCGACCGATGCGGGTCTGCTGCTGGATGTTGGCGTGCGGGAACGCAACCTGCTCGGCATGGGGCTTGATGCGCGCGCCGGCGGCGTGCTCGCGCAAAAGCGCAGCCAGTTGGATCTTTCGGTCACGGATCCGCAATTCCTGGACCGCAATCTGGCCGCTGGCGCCGATGCCTTCCTGATCAATCGTGATTTGCGCTTCGTGACCGGCTATCGCGAAAGACGCGCGGGTTTTGCGCTCCGCACCGGCTATGAGATCAATGACCGGCTGCGCCAGAACTGGTCCTATGCGCTGATTGATCGCGATATTTTTGATATCAATACCTATGCCTCTCGCTTCATTCAGGAACAGGCTGGGCGAACCTTGCTGTCGCAAGTTTCCACGACTGTAACCTACGACATGCGTGATAGTCGGATTGAACCCCGTTCTGGCTATGTGGTGCGCGTTGGGGGCGATTATGCGGGCTTGGGTGGCGACGTGGAGTATTTCCGCACGCGGGCTGACGGCCAATATTACATCCCCTTTGAGCGTTGGTTGAATGATCCGGACTTTGTGCTGGTACTGGCCGCAGGCGGTGGTGTCTTGACCCCGCTTGGCGACAAGGACGACCGCATTGTGGACCGCTTCTTCCTGGGCGGTGAAAACCTGCGCGGTTTCCGCCTGGGCGGCGCCGGCCCGCAGGATACGGCAACGGGGGATTCGCTCGGTGGTCAGGTCTTGTGGACCACCTCGGCAGAAATGCGCTTCCCCCTTCCATTGCCCAATGAACTTGGCCTACTCGGCCGCACCTTTGTGGATGTGGGCTCGCTCTCCGGCATTCCGGACAGCTATTTCGACCAGGCGAAGTATCCGGGCGCCAAGCCAGTGGATGAGGCTGATCCGCGCGTGAGCGTCGGCGTAGGCTTTTCCTGGCGGAGCCCGATCGGGCTCATTAATATTGATTTCGCCAAGGCCGTTGTGAAGAAAGACTACGATAAGACTCAGCTTTTCCGCCTTGGCTTTGGCACACGCTTCTAAAAACGGGATGATCGCCCCATGATTCGCCTTGTCCTTGCCGCTTTGCTCGCCTTCCCCATGATGGCAGCGGCACAGAACCAACCTGGCTGGTTTGTGCCCGGGCAACCCCAAGGGCAGGGGCAGCCGCAAGGTCAACGCCCCGCGCAACCCGCCCAACCCGCCCAGGCGCAGCGTCCCGCGCAGCCGGCCCAGGCAGTTGCCCCTTTGCCCCCCGGAACGCCACCGCCGGCTGCCGTGATTGGCGTGGTGGATGTGCCGGAAATCCAGCGCGTTTCCACCGCCTTCAATCAGGTGCGCCAGGAAATCGAACGCCGCCGCGCCAAGTTGAATGAGGATGTGCAGAACGAACAGCAGCGCTGGCGTGAAGAACAGCAGCGCCTTGGCAATGAACGAGGCGCGCTTTCGCCTGAGCAATTGCGTAACCGCGAACGCACGCTGCAGGACCAGATCACCGATGGCCAGCGCATCTTCCGTGACCGCGCGCGTGATCTGGAACAATTGGCGCAGCAGGCGCTGCGAGAGATTGAACAGGCGCTCGCCATTGTCATTCGTCAGGTGGCGGCCAGCCGCAACATCAATCTGGTGCTGCCGCGGCCACTCATCATTTACAATGATCCGGCGTTTGATATGACAGAAGAAGTGGCGGTGCAGCTCAATCGGATGATTAGTGCTGTCAATCTGCCGCCTGATCCATCGGCAGCGCCGCCGCCCCGTCCGGCGGCGACGCCCGCGCCAGCGCCGGCAGCGCCGCGGCGGAACTGATCACCTTGGGTGCGGATAGCCGCTTTTTCGCCTCTGCGGGGCCCATTGCGCTTGGCGCGTTGCGTGCCGCGCTTGGGCTTGCGTCTGATGGTGATGACGCGCGCGTTTTCGGCGGCGTTGCGCCGCTGCACCTGGCAGGCCGGGATGATGTGGCCTTCATGGAAGGCCGCAAGAACCTGCCCGCGCTGAAGGTTACCAAGGCCGGCGCAGTCTTGGTTGAAGAAGCCTTTGCTGAGCACGTGCCGGAAGATTGTGTGGCACTTCTGGTAGCCGCGCCTCAGGCTGGGTTTATTCATATAGCCGGCCTGTTCCATCCGCCGGTGCAGCCAAGCCCGGGCATTCACCCAAGCGCCGTGATCGCGCCGGATGCCATCATCGGTTCAGGCTGCGAAATCGGCGCCTTTGTTTTCATTGGGCCGGGTGCTGAAATCGGCGCGCAGTGCATTCTGGCGCATCACAGCTCCGTCGGCGCCGGCTGCAAGCTTGGCGCGCATGGGCGCATCCATGCCCATGCCAGTTTGGAATACTGCATTGCGGGTGAAGGCGTTGTGCTGCACCAGGGCGCGCGGATCGGCAATGAGGGTTTTGGCTTCATCACCACCGCTGAGGGCAGGCATGTGACTATGCCACAGCTTGGCCGGGTGATTATTGGCGACGGGGCGGAGATTGGCGCCGGTAGCTGCATTGATCGCGGCGCGGGTGGCGATACGGTGATCGGGGCTGGGGTGCGGATAGATAATCTGGTGCAGATCGGCCATAATGTGACCATCGGGCGCGGCGCCGTGATTGTTGGGCAGGCCGGCATCGCCGGTTCATCCAGCATCGGCGATTACGCGGTGCTCGCGGGGCAGGTCGGCATTGCCGGGCATGTTTCCATCGGTGCGAAGGCGCGCGTAGGCGCGCAGGCGGGGGTCATGAATGATGTCCCCGCAGGGACCGATGTTGTGGGCAGCCCGGCCTGGCCGGCAAAGGAAACCTTGCGCGCCTTCGCGCGCCTGCGCCGCCTGGCGGCGACCAAGGGAAATGAAAAAGCGGGCTGAAGAACATGTCTGAGGAAAACCCCACACCCACTGATATCGGCGTTTTTGACATCGCCAAGATCATGCATGCGATCCCACATCGCTACCCTTTCCTTTTGGTGGATCGGGTAGTTGATATGGTGAAGAATGAAAGCTGCACCGGCATCAAGAACGTCACGATCAACGAGAATTTCTTCCAGGGCCATTTCCCGACCATGCCGGTGATGCCGGGCGTTCTGATCATTGAATGCATGGCACAAACGGCAGCGGTGCTGGTGGTGGAAACCTTGGGGCCTGATTCGGCTGGCAAACTTGTTTATTTCATGACCATTGATAATGCGAAATTCCGCAAACCTGTGGTGCCCGGGGATCAGATGCGCGTGCATATCAAAAAGGAACGCCAGCGCGGTAATATCTGGAAATTCTCTGCCGAGGCCAAGGTGGATGGCAAGGTGGTCGCCGAGGCAACCTATGCCGCCATGATCCTGGACCGCTGAGCATGACCGAAATTCACGCGACCGCCGTAGTTTCGCCTTCCGCCAAAATTGGCGCGGGCTGCAAGATTGGTCCTGGCTGCGTCATTGGCCCCGATGTGGTGCTGGAAGATGGCGTTGAACTGATTGCGCATGTGATGGTGGATGGCCATACGCGTCTTGGTGCGGGCGTGAAGGCGTTTCCCTTCGCCACCATCGGCATGGCGCCGCAGGATTTGAAATACAAGAACGAACCAACGCGCTGTGAGATTGGCGCGCGTACACTCATCCGCGAACACGCCACCATCCATCGCGGCAGTGTCGGTGGCGATGGGATCACGAGCGTTGGCGCGGATTGCCTGATCATGGCGGTGGCGCATGTAGCGCATGATTGCCGCCTGGCGGATCGCGTTATCCTGGCCAATAACGTCATGCTGGGTGGGCATGTGGAAATCGCAGATACGGTTTTTGTTGGCGGCGGCACGGCCATTCATCAATTCGTGCGCATCGGCCGCCAGGCGGTACTTGGCGGCATGAGCGGGATTGAGGCGGATGTGATCCCCTATGGTTCCGCCATGGGCAATCGCGCGCGGCTGATCGGTTTGAACCTTATTGGTCTCAAGCGGCGCGGCTTTTCGCGCCCGGAAATCCATGCGCTGCGCGCCGCCTTTCGCCTGATCTTCCGGGAACCGGGCATCTTCAATGAACGTGTTGAAGAAGCCGAAAAGCGCTATGCGGATGACAAGAATGTGCAGGAAGTGCTGCATTTCATCCGCAATACCTCTCGCCGGGGCCTCTGCAAGGCAGGGCGCGGGGGCGATGATATGGATGATGAGGCGGAATGAGCACGCGCCGCTCATCCGCCCATAAGCGCTAACCGCGATCATGCCTGAACCCCTCGGCGTAGTCGCGGGCGGGGGCACCCTGCCGCTTCGGGTGATGCAGGCGGCGTCCGCCATGGGGCGTCCCGTTCATGTGGTGGTGCTGGAAGGCCATGGCGATCCCGCTGCCTATGTCGGGCAATCCCATGTGACCTTGCGCTGGGGCTTGGCCGCGCAAATGCTGTCTTGGCTGAAGCAGAACGGCGTGCGCGAAGTGGTGCTGGCGGGCAAAGTGGCGCGGCCTTCGCTGCTTTCGCTCAGGCCCGATGCGGCTTCGATGAAGTTGATTGCGCGCATTGGTCGCGCGGCCTTCAATGGTGATGATTCCATCCTGCGCGCCGTGATGAAAGTTTTGGCCGAAGAAGGGTTTGAAGTGGTGGGCGCGCAGGCGCTGCTGGCGGGCTTACTGCCTCAGGCAGCGCTGCTGGCTGGACCCATGCCAGATGACATCGCGCGGGC
>JAPLOJ010000395.1 GCA_026400795.1 Alphaproteobacteria bacterium | reverse complement strand
GAATTGCGTTCCGACCATGCCGGAGAAACCGGCGCGGTCATGATCTATCGTGGCATCCTTGCCTTCTGCAAAGACCCCGCCATTCGCGACTTCGCGGAAAGACATGGCGCGACGGAACAAGGCCATCTTGATCTGTTGAACGCGCTGCTGCCGCAGGACCAGCACAGCAAGCTTTTGCCTATTTGGCGCATCGGCGGATGGATGACCGGCGCCATCCCCGCGCTATTTGGCCCACGCGCCGTCTATGCCACGATTGATGCGGTGGAAAGCTTCGTGGATCACCATTACCAGCAGCAATTGGATCGGCTTGAGGCTGAGGGGCTTTTCCCTCCCCTGCAAGCACTGCTGCGCCATTGCCAGGAAGAAGAAATCCATCACCGCGATGAAGCGCGCGAAGCGGGCGAAGGCCGCACCTATGGCCCGCTGCTTGGTGCCTGGGCATGGGTGGTGGGCGCGGGTTCCAAGGCTGCGGTGGTGGCGGCCAAGCGCATCTGAAGCGCGCTTGGCCTATCTGCTGATCTGCGTTTCCCGCCACCATACCAGCAAGCCACCGGCCAGAATTGCGCCTGTGCCGATCCAGGTCCAGAAATCCGGAAAGGTCTGGAACACCAGCCAGCCGACAATGGCCGCGAAGATGATCTGAATGGTGCTGAAGGGTGCCAGCATGGAAGCCGGCGCGCGTTGAAACGCCGCAATCAGCAGCAATTGCCCCAACAGATTGCCAAGCCCCGTCACTATGAAAATCGGCGCATCCGACAGATCCGGGCTACGCCAGACGAGGGGCACGAAAAGCGCGGCCAAGAACAGCTGTATCAGTGATGTCCAGATCAAGGTGGTCAGCGCGCCATCGCGCGGCATCATGCGCGTGATCACCAAAGTAAAGGCCCAAAGCACTGCCTCCGACAGCGGCCAAAGCGCTGCTGGGCCGAAAACGCCCATGCCAGGCCGCAGCACGATCAGCACGCCGAAAAACCCGATCGCCACCGCAAGCCAGCGCTGCCAATCTACTTTTTCCTTTAGCAGCCAGATGGAAAACAGCACCACCACAAAGGGCGAGATGTAAGCAAGGGCGGTGCAATCCGCGAGGTCCAGCAGGCTCAACCCCTGCACAAATAGCAACGTACAAATATAAATCGTAACCCCGCGCAAGGCTTGCAGTTTTGGGTGAGAACTGCGCGCGATGCCAAGCCCTCGCCAGGCGAAAATCAGCAGCAGCGGCAGCGCCTGAAAAACGGCGCGGCCAAAGGCGATTTCAAGCGTATGGTATTCTTCCGTGAGCTGCTTGGATGCCGCATCCACCAGGGTGAAGATGAAAAACCCAGCGAGCAATAACAGCACCGCCAAAGCGCGATTCTGCGGAGGGTGCTGGTTTGGTGTGGCTTGCATTATGTACCGCGGAAAAAATCATGTGGCGCGGCGTTATCCGCACCAAGGATCACCGCCGCAAGCCGCGCCATGGCGGCATCGCCAATCACGGGCGCGGCAAAGCGCTGGCATTTCGCCATCACCGCCGCTCCATCAAGCGCAAGGCCCGGATCGCCCGCAATGGCACCGACGGAAGCCTGATGGCACTCGCCACTGGCCAGCGTCACGATCAGCCGCGCACCACGTTTTTCGGCGGCTGTCAGCGCCGTGTTCTCCGTGAGTTCCACCAAACCCTCCAGCCGATGCAGCGCAGGAACAGCAAGCGCCGCATCGGTATAGGCAGAAGGGCCGAGATCACCCTGCATCAGCGCCGCCGCCACCGCCCAGGAAAGGCTGAATTGCGCCTGGATGGCGCGCGCTGGTGCGCGATTGCCGGCATAGCGCAAAGCCTCGGCATATGTTTCAAGGCGTAGCGCCGTCACATCACCAAGCCGGCTGACCACCGCCGCACGCAATTCCAACGCGGCGGCGGCGGCGTAATGCGCATGGCGTACACCAGCGAAGGGCTTGATATAGGCTTGCTCGATCAGCCATTCGCCTGCCGGCGCGCGCGTAGCCGGTGTTTCATGGAGAAGCGCGATGCGCCGCGCCTCCGCCAAGCCATCCGCAGGCGCATCCATGCCGGCACGCGCGGCTGCCGCTGCCATGGCACCGAGCAATACCGCATGCGCCGGGTAGCTGTTCCGTCCATCCATCCCGGCGGCAATCGGCGCGTAAAGCGCGAAGGGGATTTGGCAGGCCGCCAGGCGTATGGCGCGCGCCACTTCTGCCGCATCACCACCGGCCAGCCTTGCCGCCGCCGCAGCGGCGCCGAGTGAATGCCAGGACCCATCCACATGCATGCCAGGTCGGATGCGCCAAATCTCTCCGGCACGGCCAGCGATTTCATAGCCTAGGGCGAAGGCGGCATGCACAGCGCCTGGCGCAACCCGCCCCGCCGCCAAGGCCGCGATGCAAAGCGGTGCGACGGCCAGCGCCGGGCGGCCATGGGCGCGCGCCAGGCCCTCATTCGCTTCATCCCAGCACATGGCAGCAGCCAGCACCGCCGCGGCGCCGGCTTCTGAAAGCCCGGCGGCGCATCCCGGCAAGCGCACCGCGCCCGGCATGGTGATGGCCAGCGCATCAGCAAAGCGGCGCGGCGCTGCATGGCCAAGCCCTGCGATCATGCAGCCGAGACTATCCAGCAACAACAAGCGCGCGGCATCCGCGACCGAACCGGCAGGCCCGTCCCAGGCGAAGGCAATCACATCATCGAAATCGCCTTCAGGGCGTGCGGTCATACGTGATCCACATGGTGCGCTTGGCGACGCGATCATAAACACCGCGGCCACGGTAATTATCATCCGCCGTAATCCAGCGGACCACAGACCAACCGCGTTCGCGCGCCATGGCCGCCAGATGATCAATCAGCGCATCAGCCACGCGCTGGCCGCGCAGCGCGGGATCAACAAACAGATCATCCAGAAAACAGCCCGTACTGGCCGAAAGGGGCCGTGCGTAGGGGCGGTAATGCGCCATGCCAATCGCCACACCTTCTGCGTTCTCCGCGATCAGCCCCTTCACCTCATGCACTGGGTCTTGCGTCCAGGACCACACACGCGCGCGCATCTCAGGCGTTTGGGTCACGCGGTAGAATTCGGCGTAGCCCGCATAAAGAATTTCCCAGCGCGGGCGGTGATGCGGTGCCAGCGGCACAATGCGAAGCGAGGCGGTCATGGGGTTGCCTTTGGCGCGACGTGAAACTGCACCCTTCCGATCGCTTGCAGCGCAACCATCAGGGAAGCGACATGGGCGGCTTGCAGAAAGGCGCCGCTACTGACCAGCGCAGGAATTTCGGACAGAGGCAGTAATTCCACCGCAATTTCCTCGCCCGCATCCAGGCTTTGCGCGCCATCAGCATAAGCCCCCAGCGCCAGCACGATATGAATGCGGTTGGTGTGCGTGGCCGAATTGGGGCTGAGGCTGGTGATGTGGCGAAATTCCCGCGCGGCAAAACCGGTTTCTTCGCGCAATTCGCGTGCGGCGGCTTCAAGCGGCCCGGCATCCGCCGCATCCGTCACGCCGCCCGGCAATTCCAGATGCACGCAACCCGCGCCATGGCGATATTGGTGGTTTACCACCAGGCAATCATCTTCCGTGATCGCCACCACATGCACCCAATCGCGATATTCAAGCACGTAATAGGGATCAAGCACCGCACCTTCCGGCGTGATGCAATGATCCGCGCGCAGCCTGATCCAGCGATCGGCATGGATCAGGCGGGTTCCGGCCACGCGCCAGGCACCTGGCCGGCGCATAATTATTCTGCCGCGATCTGCTGAGCGTAGCTTTCCAGCGGCGCGCAGGTGCAAACCAGATTGCGGTCGCCATAAACATTATCCACGCGCTTCACCGGCGGCCAATATTTGCGCGCCTTGACGAAGGGCAGCGGAAAGGCAGCCTGTTCGCGGCTATAGGGATGCGCCCAAGCCTCCGCGATCACTTCGGCGGCTGTATGCGGCGCGTTCTTCAGCGGGTTATCCGCCTTGTCCATCCGCCCCTGTTCCACGGCGCGAATTTCAGCGCGGATCGCGATCATCGCATCAATGAAGCGATCAATCTCTGCCTTTGGTTCGCTTTCCGTTGGCTCCACCATCAATGTACCGGCCACGGGCCAGGACATGGTGGGCGCGTGAAAACCGTAATCCTGCAAGCGCTTGGCGATATCTTCCACCAGCACGCCGCCGCCTTGCTGGAAGCCGCGGCAATCCAGAATGCATTCATGCGCGACCATGCCATTCGCACCTTTGTAGAGCACCGGGAAATGCCCATCCAAGCGCTTCGCCATGTAATTGGCGGAAAGAATCGCAACCTCTGTCGCGCGACGCAAAGCCTCAGGCCCCATCATGCGAATATAGGCGTAGGAAATCGGCAGGATGGAAGCTGAACCGAAAGGCGCGGCACTGACGGGGCCAAAGCCTGAGGCAGGCCCGGCTTCCGCCAGCATGGGATGATTGGGCAAATGCGGCGCCAGATGCGCGGCAACACCAATCGGTCCCACACCAGGCCCGCCGCCACCATGGGGAATGCAGAAGGTTTTGTGCAGGTTCAAATGGCACACATCAGCGCCAATGCTGCCCGGGCTGGTAAGCCCCACCTGCGCGTTCATATTCGCGCCATCCATATAAACCTGCCCACCCTTGGCGTGTACCAGCGCGCAGATTTCCTTGATCTCGGCTTCAAAAACGCCGTGGGTGCTTGGATAGGTCACCATCAGCGCGGCAAGCTTGGCGCCGTGCTGATCGAGCTTCGCCTTCAGATCGGCGATATCCACATTGCCATCGCGGTCGCAGCCCACCACCACCACCTGCATGCCCGCCATCACGGCAGATGCCGGGTTGGTGCCATGCGCGGAAGATGGGATCAGGCAAATGGTGCGGTCCGCATCGCCGCGCGAAAGATGCCAGGCGCGAATGGCAAGAAGCCCCGCATATTCGCCTTGGCTGCCGGCATTGGGTTGCAAGGACACGGCCGCAAAACCGGTGATGCGCGCCAGCCAGGCTTCCAGCCGGCGGATCATGGTGATGTAGCCCGCCGCCTGATCCACCGGCGCAAAGGGATGGATATTGCCGAAACCTGGGAAGGTCACCGGAATCATCTCGGCGGTTGCGTTCAACTTCATCGTGCAGGACCCGAGCGGGATCATGCTGCGATTGAGCGCGACGTCCTTGTCTTCCAGCGCTTTCATATAGCGCAGCATGCCATGTTCGGAATGATGGCTATTGAAGACAGAAGCGGTCAGGAAGGGCG
>JAPLOJ010000068.1 GCA_026400795.1 Alphaproteobacteria bacterium | reverse complement strand
TTCCTGCGCTATACCGTGGGACCATTGCAGATGTGGCTGTTCGGCCACATGGTCATCGAACCCGAGGTCATTCGCATGCTGATTTTCGGGTTCGTGCTGGTGCTGGTGATGATCGTGCGGCCGGGAGGCATCTGGCCCTCGGCGGTGCGGCGGCGCGAACTGGCTCCGGCTGCAGAGGGCGCCCAGCGATGAGCGCGATAAACGCAACGCGGGCCACGCAGGGCGAGGTGCTGCTCGCCTGCGAAGGTGTGGGCAAGCGCTTTGGCGGGGTGCGCGCACTCGAAGAGGTGAGCTTTGCCATCCGCCGTGGCGAGATCTACGGCTTGATCGGCCCGAATGGCGCCGGCAAGACCACTTGCTTTAATCTGCTGACGAAATTCTTGCCGCCGACGCGTGGTGTCATTCGCTATGAAGGGCGCGACATCACGGGCATGAAGGCCGCCGAAGTGGCGCGCCTTGGCCTGGTGCGGAGCTTTCAGATTTCGGCGGTGTTTCCGCATCTGACGGTGATTGAGAATGTGCGCGTGGCGCTGCAACGCGCCCGTGGCGGTTCATTCGATTTCTGGCGTTCCGATTCGGTACTGCGCAAATTCGACACGCGGGCTGAGGAATTGCTGGCCGATGTGGGCCTGACCGAATGGATGCACCTGACGGCGGGCGAATTGCCCTATGGCCGCAAGCGCGCCTTGGAAATTGCGACCACGCTGGCGCTTGATCCCGTGATGATGCTGCTGGATGAACCAACCGCGGGCATGGCGCATGATGATGTGGAACGCGTGGTGGCGCTGGTGAAGCGTGTATCCGTGGGCCGTACCGTGCTGCTGGTGGAACATAATCTTCGCGTGGTGCAGGGGCTTTGCGATACCATTACCGTGCTCGCGCGCGGCAGCGTGTTGGCGGAAGGCGATTACGCCGCCGTGTCGCGCAACCCGGATGTGGTTGCTGCCTATCTTGGTTCCGAAGCCCCGACGGAGGCCGCCCATGGCTGATGTGATGACAGCGCCCGCCGGCGCCAAGGCCAGCACTGGCGCGCTGATGGAAATCCGCGGGCTTGAGGCCTGGTATGGCGAAAGCCACGTATTGCACGGCGTGGATATTGATATCCGCGAAGGCGAAGTGGTGACGTTGCTTGGGCGCAATGGCGCGGGCAAGACATCCACCTTGCGTTCCATCATGGGGCTGGTGCCGCGTCGCAGCGGTTCGGTGAAGTATGACGGCAAGGAATTCGTGAATGCGCGCCCGGATATCATCGCGCGTGCCGGCATTGCCTATTGCCCGGAGGAGCGCGGGATTTTCGCCTCGCTCGATGTCACGGAAAATCTGATGCTGCCGCCAATGGTGCGCCCGGGTGGGATGCCCTTGGATGAAATCTACACACTGTTTCCGAATTTGAAGGAACGCGCCCGCAGCCAAGGTACCAAGCTTTCGGGCGGTGAGCAGCAGATGCTGGCGATTGCGCGGATTCTGCGCACCGGCGCGCGGTTGCTGCTGCTGGATGAGCCGTCAGAAGGTCTGGCGCCGGTGATTGTGCAGCAGATCGGACGCACCATCCGCGAATTGAAGAAGCGCGGCTTTACCGTGCTGCTGGTGGAGCAGAATTTCCGCTTTGCTCAAACCGTTGCTGATCGGCATTACGTGATGGAACATGGCCGCGTGGTGGATATGGTCGCGAATGAAGACCTGAATGCCTCGCTCGATCGCTTGCATCAGTATCTTGGGGTTTAAGCCGGGCTGCGCCGTTTGTTGGCGCGGTAAAACAACAAGGGGAAACAACACATGAGCCTTGCACGTCGGGATATTTTGGCCGGTTCAGCGGGTGCTGCTGCCTTTGGCGCGCTACCTTATCGCAGCGCAAAAGCGCAGGGCGGCCCGACCATCAAGATCGGCGTGCTGAACGACATGTCCGGCATGTATCGTGACATTGCAGGCATGAGTGCGGTGGCCTGCGTTCGCGCTGCGGTGCAGGAATTTGCCGGTCGTGGCATCAATATCGAAGTGCTCGCGGCTGACCATCAGAACCGCCCCGATGTCGGCGTGAATATCGCGCGGCAATGGATTGATCGTGATGGCATGGATGTGCTGCTGGATGTGACCACATCCTCTGTGGCCCTCGCCGTTTCGGATATCTGCCGTGAAAAGAACAAGGTGCATCTGAACAGCAGCGCCGCGTCCAGCGACCTGACCGGCGCGCGCTGCAATGCGAATACCGTGCATTGGACCTATGACACCTGGATGTGCGCCAAATCCACTGGTGGTGCGATGGTGCGCGCAGGCGGTGATAGCTGGTTCTTCATCACCGCCGATTACG
>JAPLOJ010000167.1 GCA_026400795.1 Alphaproteobacteria bacterium | reverse complement strand
CGCACGATCAATCGCTGGGTGACGGCGGCGGCACTTGCCGCGCTGGTGACGATGTTATTCATGGGCGGGCTGCATTGGCTGCGCCTGATCAGGACCTGAAGGCCATGAAGGTTGCGATTATTGTGTTCCCCGGCACCAATCGGGAGCGGGATATGCGGCTGGCACTCAAGCGCGCCTCTGGCCGCGAACCGGCCATGCTGTTTCACCGCGAAGCGGCGCTGCCCCAGGGGCTTGATTTGGTGGTGCTGCCGGGTGGGTTTTCCTATGGCGATTACCTGCGCTGCGGGGCCATGGCGGCGCAATCGCCCATCATGCGCGCGGTGGTGGATTTTGCCGCGGGCGGCGGGCATGTGCTTGGCGTCTGCAATGGTTTTCAGATCATGATTGAAGCCGGGCTGCTGCCGGGTGGTTTGCTGCGTAACGCGACTCTGCGCTTCCTTTCCATGGATTGCCGGTTGCGCGTTGAACGGGCCGCCACGCCCTTCACCGGCCTGTGGCAAAAGGGCGCTTGCTTCCGCGCCCCCATGGCGCATGGCGATGGCAATTACTTCGCCGATGACGCAACGCTTGATCGGCTGGAAGGCGAAGACTTGGTGGCCTTCCGTTATGTGGATGAAGCGGGCCAAGCGACGGAAGCCGCCAATCGCAATGGCAGCGCGCGCAATATCGCGGGGATTTTATCGCCCAATTTGCGGGTTTGCGGGCTAATGCCGCATCCGGAAGATCTGGTGGACCCTCTGATGGGCGGCATTGATGGCCTGCCCATGTTTGAAAGCCTGGCGCAGCGCTTTGTCGCCGCCTGAACCTCTGGCGCTGCCTTATTGGGAATATGATTTTGGCCCTTTCCAAGACTGAACTCCTCGCTCTGCTCGCAACTCCTGAAGCGCGGGCCATGATCGCGGATATCGCCGCAGAACATGTGCTGCAGGGCGCGCTGGGGCGCGGGCGTTATGAGCATTTTGATATTGATCGTCTGCAATCCTTGGCGGCAGCAATATCCTCGGTGGAATTCGTGGCCGGCGCCATGCCGCGTGTGGCGCGCTTTCCCAATGGCGATGAGTTTCTGAAAGCCATGCTTGCCATCCCCGCGCCGGCTGGCTTGGTGCTGGAATTTGGGGTTTTTTCAGGCCATTCCATTGGCCTGATCGCGGCGGCCAGGCCGGATCAGACCGTCTATGGCTTCGATTCATTTGAAGGTCTGCCGGAATATTGGCGGCCGGGTTTTGATACAGGGACCTTCAAAATAGAAGGCCTGCCGGCAGTGCCGGCCAATGTCACGCTGGTGCCGGGATGGTTTGACCGCAGCCTGCCCGCTTTTCTGGATGCGCATCCCGATCAGCCAGTGAGTTTCCTGCATATTGATTGCGATCTTTATTCCTCGACCCAGACCGTCCTCGCGCAATTAAAGGAAAGGATCATTGCCGGCACGGTGATTGTTTTTGACGAGTACCTGAATTACCCGGGCTGGCAGCATCATGAACATAAGGCGTTTTCCGAATTCATCGCCAGCACGGGCCGCGCCTATGAATGGATTGGCTTGGTGCCAAGCTATGAACAGGCCGCGATCCGCATCTTGAATTAGAGCCTTGCTCAGGCTTCAATTTGGCGACTAGCACGACGCAACACCGCGCAAAGCCGAGAGAAACTCAGCCAGAAGGAGCCATGTTCCGGGGCGCGTTCCGGATGCTGGCCAAAGGCGGGTTCGCCGCGGCGCAGAAGTGGTAGGCGCGCTTCAAAGCGCCCGCGCATGTTTTCCAGAAAGGCCGCGCTGGAAGCCATGTAAAGCTCCAGCATTTCAGCGGCTAATTCCAGTTCGACGCGCGCATTGCCTTCCGTGGTGAAGCGCTTCAGCGCGCGGCTATCTTCGGCAAGGGCAAGATGGATGCGATGCAAATCCTGCAGATGCGTAGCTACACGCTGGCGGCATTCCCGGGCAGTCTCATCAGCTGCGGTGCTTGTCGGTTCCATTGGCCACCTCCTGGCGCCTGATCCGCAAAGGCCTTGAGCCGAAGCGGTGCATCAGCCGCTCAATAAAACGGGAAGCGCGAAGCATCGAAATGATCCACGCATAATGCAAGCTTAGGTTGACAAGCTTAAATTTCCGTCAAATTCCGGACAAGAAGCGGGAATAGGCGGCCTTAATCCTGAAATGTGCTTATTGGTAAATGGTGCAGAGACGTCACCAGCAGCGCAGGATGCGCACATCATAAACCGGATGTTCCAACATGCTCACGCCCGGCGCATCGGCGAACATCCAGCCGCGAAACACGGGCGGGCTGCCTTGCGGCGCGCGGCTATCGGTCATTTCAAACCAGGCGGAGGCATCGGGCACTTCGGTTGGCGGGCGCGCATGGCAGGCGCCGATACGAATGGTCAGTGCGCCAAAGCGCATGCTTTCCCCAACGCGGCCTTCCAGTACTGTGACGCGCGCTGTCACCTTATCCAAAGCCTGGACGCGCGCCTGCTGGCGCGGCACCCAATCCTGCGCTTGCGCCAGACTTGGCAGGCAAAACAGCGCCAAGGCCAAAAGCATTTTCATGCGCCCTGCTTCGGGTTGGGCAAAGCCGCAATCAGTTCCTGCAAAATCTGGCGCATCGCCGCTTCATCCACGCCCATCAGCACCGCGTCTTCAAACACATCGCGCAACACCGTCGCGGCTTCCGTATGATTTTCTGCGAGCATTTTCAGCTTCTCGTTGCAAGATACAGGCTTGCCATCCGCCCCAGGCCAGGCGGCGGGTGGCTTGGGCAAGGCCTTCATCGCGGCGTGGCCGGCGCGTTTTCCTGATTGCCGCGCTGATTCGTTTCACCCGCCGAAAAAATGAACCGCCCCAACAGGCTTTCCAGATTGATGGCACTTTGCGTGATGGTGATCTCACTGCCGTCGCGCAGGATGCGCGTATCGCCACCCGGCACCAGCGCAACATATTTGCCGCCGAGCAAACCTTCGCTGGAAATTTCGGCCGAGGTGTCATGCGGCAGCTTCAGCCCGGCATCTACACGAAGCGTCAACACGGCAAGGAAGCTTTCCGGATCAATCCGCTGCGCCACAACCTGCCCGACCTTCACACCGGCAATGCGCACATCGGCCCCCTGACCAAGCCCATCAATCCGATCGAACTTGGCGGTAAGGTTCATCCCGGCGCCAGAAAAGCTGCGCCCCGTGCTGGTGACGGCATAGCCCAGGAAGCTCGCCGCAATGGCCAGCACCACCAAACCGGTCAGGATTTCAGCAAGTGAGCGCTTTTGCATTTTGAAGGGCCTTCTAGAGCATGTTGCGTTCACATGGGTTCACGCAACCCACTCTATATTGTTGTTTTTCGAGCATCTTCACGCGTTCAGATTTTCCATCTGAACGCGATCTGCTCTACCGCCCCGGTGTCCAGGCTTCGTAATCCCCACCCCGTTGCGCCGCCGGGTTCACTGGCCGCCAGGCTTCGGCGGTACCTGTCATATTCGGGAGATGCTCCTTCTGCCAGGGGCGGCGCGGCGCGTCCTCGGGCAGAGGGTTTTCCGTGGTGTTGTGCAACCAGCCCCACCATTCCGCCGGCACGGCAGAGGCTTGGGCTTCCTTCGCGTAAAGCACCCGCCGCATGGGCCGGCCATAGGAATCGCGTCGGCCGCGGGCTTCCCAATAGGTATTGCCAAAGCGGTCTTGTCCAACCTGGCGGCTGGTGAGGCGGATAAACAGAGTACTGAGCAACTGCATGGCGGCTTCCCGGTGCAAGCGATACGTCGCGCATAATCGCACAGCCGCGCGGGTCACGCAAAACCAAAGCGATGCGCAAGCTATCCACAGGATATTGTGGGTCAATCTCCAAAAAACCACTAAATAAGGCTTCCCAGGCTTTCGAGTCGCGCTTAGCATTCCCCCCATGGCAGGCATTGTTGGAACCATCTGGGCTGGGGTTGCGCTGCGGCGCTTGAAAGCGGGGGCGGATCCTGATTCGCCGCCGCGCGCTGTCGCTATCCCCGTGCCTTGGGAAGATGAAGCCGGGGAGGCGATGGCCGCGCTCGCCCCGGGGGGCGGCCCGGCCACGTTACCAAGCGTGGCAGAGGCCTGGATTCAACGCCTGACTCTCCGCGGGCGGCGCCTTGGCTTGCTGGATGGCGCCGATGCGGCGGAAAGCCTGGCCGCTGGCCTGCGTTCCCTGATTCTGGCCCGGCGCGGCGCGCCCGGGGCCGAGATCTGGCGCGATGCCCGCGCTGAGGGGCGTTTTGTGCTCAACCTGCCGGCCTTTCTGGATGGAGAAGGCGGCTTCGATGCGCCGGCTTATCGCGCGGCATGTCAGCTTGCGGTGCAAACGCTCGATATTTGGGGCCATGGCAAGGTGGAAAGCCTGCGCCTTGGCTTTGCCGATCTGGCCGGGCTGCTGGCCGGTTTCGGCCTTGGCTACGACAGTAACGAGGCGCGCGATGTCGCCGCCGCCATTGCCGGCCTGACGCGTGGTGCTGCTGAGGCGGAATCCGGCCGGCTCGCCACCCGTTTCGGCCCGCGCCATGCGGTGGCACTGATCTGCCCAACCCCGCCCGAGGAAACCGCGATCCCTGGCCTGGCCAAGGCAGCGCGCGCGGCCTTGGCAGCGGCGGCGGCTTCGCCGGGTTTGCGGCATCGCGGCTGCATTGCCTTGGCCCCCGCTGATGCGGTGGAAGCTTTGCTGGGCGCGGAAAGTGCGGGCATTGCCCCGGCCCCTGGCGCAAGCCGCCCGGCGCGCGGCGAGGATGGCCGCGTCACGCAAGTGCCAACCCGCGCGGCGGAACGCGCCGGCGTTGATGCCGCT